>NZ_JBGLYV010000069.1:0-30957 GCF_047304225.1 Pseudomonas sp. Pseusp3
CCACGGCCGCCCCTGGGCGGCCCGGCCAATCAGCAGGCCATCGGCACCGGTCGCGTCGAGCACGTACCGGGCTTTTTCCGGCGAGTCGATATCGCCGTTGGCGAAGACCGGAATCGACACCGCCTGCTTGATCGCGGCAATGGTGTCGTACTCGGCTTCACCGGTGTACAGGTCGGCACGGGTGCGGCCATGCACTGCCAGCGCCGTAATGCCTGCCTGCTCGGCGATTTTCGCCACCGTCAGGCCGTTCTTGTTGTCCCGGTCCCAACCGGTCCGGATCTTCAGGGTAACCGGCACATCGACCGCGGCCACGACAGCCTGCAGGATCTCGGTTACCAAGGGCTCATCCTTCAACAGTGCGGAACCGGCAGCCTTGTTGCAGACTTTTTTTGCCGGACAGCCCATGTTGATATCAATAATCTGCGCGCCCATTTCAACGTTGGCACGGGCGGCGTCCGCCAGCATTTGCGCGTCCCCACCGGCGATCTGTACCGAGCGTGGCTCGGGATCACCTTCATGGATCATGCGCATGCGCGACTTGCGGGTGTTCCACAAGCTCATGTCGCTGGTGACCATTTCCGAGACAACCAGTCCCGCGCCCAGGCGCTTGCACAGCTGACGAAAGGGCTGGTCGGTGACGCCCGCCATGGGGGCGAGAATCAAGCTGTTATGTAATGTGTATGGGCCGATGCGTACCGCCGACATAGGACTTCCCTGTTGTGGGGCCGGATCATGGGAGTTCGAAAAAGGGTTGGCATGATACCCGCTCTCGATGACTGGATAAAGGCTGAATTGAACAAAATCTGAACAGTTATTCTGTTATTACCCGTGGTTTGGTTTGCCGGGTGGAGTCAAAAAGCCGACATCAATCCTAGGTCGATGAGGCGTTTCACTCCGGAGAGTGAAAGCTCAAACTGTAGTTCACGGCTTTGGCGCCGGGGTCGAGAATGTCCAGGGCGATGTGGATCGGCGTTTGCGGTGGCATTTCCGCCATGCCTTCGAGATCGCCATTGAGGTACTCGCCGGGTTTGAAGCGGCGGCTGGCGATCAGGTGGCCATTGAGGTCGGCGAAGCGCAGTTCCAGCAGCGGGAAGGGCTGGGAGAAGGGCGCGCGGTTATAGATGATCGCATCGACCACCAGAGCGCCATTGAACTCGGGATGGCTGCGCACCACCAGGTTGCTGCTTTTGATTTTCGCGATGTCGACTTTGGAGGGCACGATGCAGCCGATTTGCGGGCAAAGTTGCTGGAACCACGGACGATATTGATCCTGTCGCGCCAGTTCGTCGAAATGGTAGGCGATGTACTGGCCGGCGAGGGCGCCAGCGGCAATCAGCACCAGCAGCGACCACAGCAGTCGTCGGCCCCAGGGCGAGCGGCGTTTTTGCCAATCCAGTTGCAGCGGATCGTCGGTCAGGTCTTGCAGCACTTCAGCGCGCACGCCCGGCTCGCTACGCTCGCGTCGTTTGCGCAGCGGTTCGATCGAGGGCAGGTTGTCGTCGATTCCGTTTTCGTCGGTGGCCGACAGGCGTTCGTGGTTCAGCGGTGCATCGAGAGGGTCGTGCAATCGCAGCTGGGGCGGCTGCGGCTCGTCGTCCAGATCAACCGGTTCCAGGGACAGCGAAGGTTCGGTACGTGAGGCTTTGCCCGGTTCGACCGTGGGCTCTGGCGTTTCAAGGCTGTCGAGCGGTTCGTCGGCTTGCGCACGATCGGCGGCCGACTCACTGAACAGGCTGTCGGACCACGGCTCTTCGTCATCCTGCCCGGTGCTGTCGCGACGGGCGCTCAGCGAGTCGTCGCGATGGCGACCGAGTTCGGTGGCCGGCTGGATCTCCCGCTGTTCGAGCCGGGCGAGTTCTTCGTCGAGGTCGAGGCTGTCCAGGTCCAGTTCGGTCGCGCTCCATTGCTTTTGGCTGATGGCGCGCGGCGGCGATGGTTCGAGGGGCTGCGCAGGCTGCACAGGCGGAATCGGCGTCGCTACCGGTGATTCCTTGCCCGCCTGTTCAAGCAACTGCCTGGCGGCATTGAACACCTGCAGGCAGGAGCCGCAACGAACCACGCCACGCGCCACGCTCAACTGGGCATGGCTGACGCGGAAGCTGGTTTGGCAATGCGGGCACTGGGTGACGAAGCTATCGGTCATGCGGCGATCCGGATTATGCAGGCGGTCATTCTAGCGCCGACGGCCAGTGATGCGCACCCAGCCATCGCGATTGGCGATCGGATCCAGATCGAAGTCCTCGGCGTAGGCGGCAGCGACTTCGTCGCCCTGTTCGGCAAGGATGCCCGACAGCGCCAGGCGACCGCCCGGCTTGACCAGGCCGGACAACTGCGGTGCCAGGGAAACCAGCGGGCCGGCGAGAATGTTGGCGACCAGTACATCGGCTTGAACCTGCGGCAGGTCTTGCGGCAGGTACAGTGGGAACAGCTCTTCGGCAATGTTGTTGCGTCCGGCGTTGTCGCGGGAGGCTTCCAGGGCCTGCACGTCGATATCGGTACCGACGGCTTGTTTTGCGCCCAGCAACAGGGCGGCAATCGCCAGAATCCCCGAGCCGCAGCCGAAGTCCAGCACGTTGCAGTCCTTCAGGTCCTGACCGTCGAGCCATTCCAGGCACAGTGCGGTAGTCGGGTGGGTACCGGTGCCGAATGCCAGGCCTGGGTCCAGCAGCAGATTCACTGCATCAGGCTCCGGCGCGGCGTGCCAGCTCGGCACGATCCACAGGCGCTGGCCGAAACGCATTGGCTGGAAATTGTCCATCCAGCTGCGTTCCCAGTCCTGGTCTTCGATCACTTCGCTGTGGTGTTCAGGCAGCGGGCTGCCGGTCAGCAGCTCCAGATGGGCCAGTACCGGGCCGGGCTCGGTACCGCCTTCGAACAGGGCCAGCAGGTGCGTGTGCGACCACAGCGGCGTGGTGTTGAGTTCCGGCTCGAAGATCGGCTGATCTTCGGCGTCCATGAAGGTCACCGACACGGCGCCCACTTCAAGGAAAGCGTCTTCATAGGTTTCGGCTTGTTCTGGGCTGATGGCGAGACGTACTTGCAGCCAAGGCATGGCGGGCACCTTTGAAAAATGTTGATTGCAGCCTAGCGGGCTGCGAGAAGCGCGCAAGTTTACGCGAGCACGGAGGGTTTGTGGGAGTCCACTGTACCTGTGGGAGCGGGCTTGCTCGCGAAAGCGGACTGCCTGCTACATTGATGTTGGGTGTGCAGACGCCTTCGCGGGCAAGCCCGCTCCCACAGGGAATGTGCAAAGTCACCTATCTGATGGAGCGTCCAGATACAACAAAGCCGCCCAAAGGCGGCTTTGTTGATGGGTTCGAAGCTTAGTGCTTCTCGCCAGCCAGCTTGTGCTCGAGGTAGTGAATATTCACGCCCCCTTTGCAGAAGCCTTCATCGCGGGTCAGGTCGCGGTGCAGCGGGATGTTGGTCTTGATCCCGTCGACCACGATTTCGTCCAGCGCATTGCGCATGCGCGCCATGGCTTCGTCACGGGTTGCGCCGTAGGTGATCAGCTTGCCGATCAACGAGTCGTAGTTCGGCGGAACGGCATAGCCACTGTACAGGTGCGAATCGACGCGAACGCCGTTGCCGCCTGGAGCGTGGAAATGCTTGACCGTGCCCGGGCTCGGCATGAAGGTTTTCGGGTCCTCGGCGTTGATCCGGCATTCCAGTGCGTGACCGCGGATGACGACGTCATCCTGGGTGAACGACAGCTTGTTGCCGGCGGCGATGCTGAGCATCTCCTTGACGATGTCTATGCCGGTGACCATTTCCGATACCGGGTGCTCTACCTGGACACGAGTGTTCATCTCGATGAAGTAGAAGCGACCGTTCTCGTACAGGAACTCGAAAGTACCTGCGCCACGGTAACCGATGTCGATGCACGCCCTGACGCAGCGGGCGAGGACTTCCTCGCGCGCGTTCTCGTCGATGCCCGGTGCCGGCGCTTCTTCGAGAACTTTCTGGTGGCGACGTTGCAACGAGCAGTCGCGGTCGCCCAGATGGATAGCGTGACCCTGACCATCGGAAAGAACCTGGACTTCCACGTGACGTGGGTTGGTCAGGAATTTTTCCAGATAGACCATCGGGTTACCGAACGCCGCGCCTGCTTCGGAGCGGGTCAGTTTGGCCGAGGAAATCAGGTCTTCTTCTTTATGCACAACGCGCATGCCGCGACCACCGCCGCCGCCAGCGGCCTTGATGATCACCGGGTAGCCGACTTCGCGACCGATGCGCAGAGCGGTTTCTTCGTCTTCCGGCAACGGGCCGTCAGAGCCCGGAACAGTCGGTACGCCGGCGGCGATCATGGCGTGCTTGGCCGATACCTTGTCGCCCATCAGGCGAATGGTTTCAGCTTTCGGGCCAATGAACGCGAAGCCGGATTTCTCGACCTGCTCGGCGAAGTCGGCGTTTTCCGCAAGGAAGCCGTAGCCCGGGTGAATGGCGGTGGCGCCAGTCACTTCGGCTGCGGCAATGATTGCCGGAATGTGCAGGTAGGAGTGGGCGGCCGATGCCGGACCGATGCAGACGGATTCGTCCGCCAGGCCCAGGTGCATCAGTTCCTTGTCAGCCTTGGAGTAAACGGCGACGGTCTTGATGCCCATCTCTTTGCAGGCGCGCAGGATCCGCAGGGCGATCTCACCGCGGTTGGCGATCAGAACTTTTTCCAACTTCGCAGTCATCAAAGGCTCTCCGCGGTTCAAACGATGGTGAACAGCGGTTGGTCGTACTCAACCGGCTGGCCGTCTTCGACGAGGATGGATTCGATCACACCGCTGGTTTCAGCTTCGATGTGGTTCATCATCTTCATGGCTTCAACGATGCACAGGGTGTCGCCTTTCTTCACGGTCTGGCCGACTTCCACGAAGGACGGCGAGGTTGGCGAAGACTTGCGATAGAAAGTACCGACCATCGGCGAACGGGCAACGGCACCGTTCAGTGCTGGAGCGGCGGCGGCAGCAGGTGCAGCAGCCGGAGCGGCGGCAGCGGCAGGCGCGGCAACCGGAGCAGGCATTGGTGCCGGCGCGTAGTACTGCTGAGCCGGAGTCTTGCTATGACGGCTGATGCGTACGGACTCTTCGCCTTCCTTGATCTCGAGCTCGTCGATGCCGGACTCTTCCAGCAGTTCGATCAGTTTCTTAACTTTACGGATATCCATGAATCATCAACTCCCAAGGGTCGGTCAGGGGCGGTTAACTTGTTGTTCAAGCTGTTCCAGGGCGGCCTCCAGGGCCAGTCGGTAACCGCTGGCGCCAAGGCCGCAGATCACTCCCACCGCTACGTCGGAGAAGTAAGAGTGATGGCGGAAAGGTTCGCGTTTGTGCACGTTAGACAAATGCACTTCGATGAATGGGATGCTCACCGCCAGCAGCGCGTCACGTAATGCGACACTTGTATGTGTAAAAGCTGCCGGATTGATCAAAATGAAGTCCACGCCTTCGCCGCGGGCGGCGTGAATACGGTCGATCAATTCGTACTCGGCATTGCTTTGCAGGTGCAGCAAATGGTGACCGGCTTCGCGGGCACGGCGTTCCAGGTCCTGGTTGATCTGCGCCAGCGTCGTGGCGCCGTAGGTACCCGGTTCGCGAGTGCCGAGCAGGTTCAGGTTGGGTCCGTGCAATACGAGTAGTGTCGCCATCGGCGGTTCCTTTGTTATCCGTGAGCAATTGTCAGAACCCGGCGACTATGCCGCAAAGCCTTTGTGACTGTCCAGTTCTCTGCAATAGCCGGCACGATGACCGATGTTTGCGCGAAATATATGACTGCTTGATTAAATTTGGTCATTGGCCCTGGTAACACGTTCGGCGAAGTCTTTGGCGTTGATCTCGCCGATCACCCGCACATCGGCGCGTTCGACACCGTCCTTGCCGAAAAACATCAGGGCCGGAGGGCCGAACAACTGGTAACGGTCGAGCAGGGCGCGTTGTTCGGCGTTGCTGGCGGTGATGTCGAAGCGGATCAGCCGGTAACCCTTGAGGCGTTCGACGACGACCGGGTCGTTCAGCACCTCATGTTCGATGACTTTGCAGCTGATGCACCAGTCGGCGTACCAGTCGAGCAGCAGCGGTGTGCCGGATGACCGTGCGTCGGCGAGTGCGCGATCCAGATCGACCGGTGTGCTGACGGTTTGCCAGCTGCTGGTGTTTTGCGCAGGTCCGCTGTTGTCAATGATACGGGGCTGGCCAATCGGGTTGAACGGGTCGGTCTGGCCGCTGAAGGCGCCATACCAGCAGGCCAGTGCGTAAAACAGCAGGAACATGCCGAGCAATTGGCCCAGGCGTTTGCGCGGCGGTTTATAGACGAACTCCAGAGCCCCCATGAACAGGCCGACGCCGCCCGCCAGCAAGCCGATCAGCAGCAAGGTGACCTGACCCGGCAGGATGCGGCTGAGCAGGCCGATGGCCAACCCGAGCAACAACACGCCAATTGCGTTTTTCACATAGACCAGCCACGGGCCGCTTTTCGGCAACCAGGCTGCGCCACCGGTGGCCACCAGCAACAGCGGTGCGCCCATGCCGAGGCCGAGCATGAACAGCTTCAGGCCGCCGCCCAGCGCATCGCCACTGGCGCTGATATACAGCAGCGCGCCGGCCAATGGCGCCGAAACACAGGGTGAAACCAACAAACTGGAGACCACGCCCAACACCGCGGCGCCCCACAGTGACCCGCCTTCGGTGCGACCGGCGATACGGTCCAGGCGACTGCTGATCGCGTGCGGCAGTTTCAGTTCGAAGACGCCGAACATCGCCAGCGCGAACAGCGCAAAAAACATCGCGAAAGGCACCAGCACCCAGGCCGATTGCAGCCGCGCCTGCAGATTGAGCTGGGCACCGAACAGGCCCATCAGCGCGCCGAGCAGGGCAAAGCAGGCGGCCATCGGCAGCACATAGGCCAGTGATAGATTGAAACCGCGCCAGCCGCCGACCTGGCCGCGCAGTACCACGCCGGACAGGATCGGCAGCATGGGCAGCACGCACGGCGTGAACGTCAGGCCAAGGCCGGCGAGAAAAAACAAGGCCAGTTCGCGCCAATTCCACTGATAGGCCGTCGCCGGAGCGCCGCTGCCGTCGATGCTCAATCGCTCGGTTTCCGGCGGATAGCACAGGCCTTTGTCGGCGCAACCCTGATAGGTCACGGCCAGGGTGAAGGCGCGCTGGTCGGTGCGCGGCAGCTCGACGTCGAGAATGCCGTGATAGACCTCGACATCGCCGAAATATTCATCGTGCTTTTTCTGGCCGTCTGGCAGTTTCGCGGCGCCGAGGACGACTTCGGCCGGATCTGCGCGAAACTGAAAACGGTGGCGGTAGAGGTAATAACCCTCAGTGGCGACGAAGCGCAGCTTGATCGATTGCGGCGTGCTTTCTACCAGGCTCAGCCGGAAGGCTTCACGCACTGGCAGGAAGTCGGCGCTGTTGTTGATCGAGCCCAGGGTCGAACTGGGGCGATTCTCCAGCAAGCCAGTGGCGCTGGCCGGCAGGGCAAACACTAAAAACAACAGGCAGAGCAAGCGGCGCATGACGGTCTCGCGTATCGGAATTGGGGGGATGATAGCGGACAGTTGCGGGGGTGTGCAGGGCGGGCGTTTCGTGGTGAAGGTTCTGACGCCTTCGCGAGCGAGCCCGCTCCCACATTGGTTCTGCTGTGTGCACATCATTTGTGAACACCAGAGATCAAATGTGGGAGCGGGCTTGCTCGCGAAAGCAATCTGTCAGACGCGGAACGCCTGAACGGCTGTATGCAGTCGTCCACCGAGCACCAAAAGGTTCTCCCCCTGCTCGCGGCCTTCGCCAATACGCAGCAGGTTATCCCCTCCCAATTGGTGAATCCGCTCGCTGTGGTCGCGGATCTCGCTGACAGCGCCGCTTTGCTGGGCGGTGACATCGGCGATGCGTACTGCCGTGTCGGAAATGGTCTGGATTGCCCCGACGATCTTATCCAGCGCGCCATCGGCGGCCTGGGCCTGGTTGGCGGTGGCTTCGGCGTGTTCGACCTGGGCGCGCATGCCTTCCACGGATTGTCGCGCGGCGGTTTGCAGCCCTGCGATCAGGGTCTGGATCTCGGCCGTGGCCCCGGCGGTACGTTGCGCCAGTGAACGCACCTCTTCCGCCACCACGGCAAAGCCTCGGCCCATCTCCCCGGCCCGGGCCGCCTCGATGGCCGCGTTCAAGGCCAGCAGGTTGGTCTGGTCGGCAATCGAGCGGATCACCGTCAACACGCCACCGATGGTGGCCGACTCTTCAGCCAGGTGTTCGATCATTTGCGCATTGCCTTGCACTTCATCCACTAGCGCATGCAGACCGGTGAGGCTCAAGCCGATGACTTTCTGTCCATGCTCCACGGCCAGGCCCGCGTGGCGGCTGGCGTCGGCGGCCTGGCTGGCATCACCGGCGACTTGTTGAATGGTCGCTTCCAGTTCGCTCAGGGAATCGCGGATCAGCGCCGTGTCGCCGGCCTGGTGCTCGGCGCCGCTGTGCAAGTCGTTGCTCAGGTCGGCCAGGGTACGGCTGCTACCGGCCACTTGTTCGGCGTTGCGGCGAATGGTCCCCACCAGGTCCACCAGATACGCACGCAAGCGGTTGAGCGAGGCTTCAATGTCATGTAGTTCGCGGTTGGTGTTGCCCAGTTCAATATCGCGGCTGAAGTCGCCTTCGGCCCAGGTCGACAGGGCCGGGGCGAGGTTGGTCAGGGTCCGGGCCAGTTTGCGCTGCAGGGTGTCGATCAGCAGCGCGATCAACAGAATCAAGCCGATCATCACGCCTTGCATCAACCGCACTTCACCCTGGATCTGTCCGTGCTGGGCGCGTACCACCGGTTCCAGCCCGGCGATGGCCTGTTGCACGTCGGCGATTTTCAAGTGAGTCGCGGTGCTGAGGTCGGCGCGTTTGCTGATTTGATCGCGAGTGCGCGAGAGCTCGGCCGGGTAGCGGGTGAGCAGACTGTTAAGCTCGCGCTTGAGGCCAACGCCGGCATCTTCGGCAACGGTTTTTTCCTTGTTCTCAAGGCCCATCATCGAGGCGAAATCATCGGTGTTCGACTCGCTGCTGGTGGTCACGCCCAGCAGCGGCAGGGCGTCGAGCTTCTCCGCCTGGGTGCGGATGTTGGCCACTTCGCGTTCGACATCGGCGGCCAGTTCACTGCGGCCGCTGCTGACCAGTTTGTCCCGCGCCAGGGACAGTTTGCCCAGGTGCTGGGAGGCGGTGAGCAGCGGCGTCAGGTAGGCCGCATTGCCACTGGCGTACTGGCTGAGTTGATCGAGACTGGCGCCCAGTTCCCGCTCGGCCTGCAGCAACAGCGCCTGCGGATCGCCAGCCAGTTTGCCGGCGGCTAGCAGGTCGGTTTTGCTGAACTCTTCAAGGGTCGAGAGGCTGGGGCGCAAGGTCTCGGCCAGGGCCGGTGGCAATTCGCCGAGTTGTTTTTGCAGGCTTTCGATGCCTTGGGCGGCACTGCTCAGGCGCAGTGCATCGCCGCTGCCAAGGTAATCTTCGATGCTGCGGGCGACTTCATTCTGAAACTGCTGCGACAGACCCAGGTAGCGCTCCATTAATAGATACGGGCGCTCAAGGGCTTTCTGCGACCACCACAGCGTAGCGCCGAGGGCCACGCACACGGCCACCAGAAGGAGGGTATTGAGATTGGTCAGCAGCTTCAGGCGCATTACGGACTACCAACGGCAGAAATGGTAAGTGCCTGAAGTTATTGCGTTTCTGTTACAGGGTTATGACCGTATCGGTCGATTCCGATAAAAAAGTGGCACTTTGCTTTGATGTGCGTGCGGCCTGTACGCGATTGCGTCCACCGTCTTTGGCGCGATACAGCGCCTCGTCGGCCTGGCTGGCCATCATCAGGCTGTCGGAGCTTTCGCATAACTCCACCACCCCGGCACTGAAGGTGCACCACAGATCCTGGGGTTGAGCGGGGTAGTGAATCTCGGCAAATCGCTGACGGATTTCATCGAGCACGTTGTAGGCCGCTTCGATATCGGTGTCCGGCATGACGATGGCGAACTCTTCGCCACCGTAGCGGCCGATGAAGTCGGTTTTGCGCAGGCGTTGTTTGAGAAACAGCGCGAGGCTCTTGATCACCCGATCGCCCATGGGGTGGCCGTGGCTGTCGTTGACCCGTTTGAAGTGGTCGATATCGAGCATGGCAAAGCTCAGCGGCTTGTTCTCGCGACGGGCGCGGAACGAGCAGTCCTCGAGCAATTGCAGGATGTGCGTGTGGTTGTACAGGCCGGTGAGGCTGTCACGGACCATCCGTGCCTTGAGGTTGCGGGCTCGCGCGGCGCGGTTGCGCACGGTGGTGATCAGGTGCCGGGGCTTGATCGGTTTGGTCAGGAAATCATCGCCGCCCTCGCTCATGGCGTCGAGCTGTTTGTCCAGGTCGTCTTCGGCCGACAGGTAAATGATCGGCACGCTGACGTAACGGTCGTTATGGCGGATCACCTTGGCCAGTTCCGTACCGGTGCAGGCCGGCATGTACATGTCGAGGATGATCAGGTCCGGCTGGAAATCCGCCAGTTCGGCCATGGCCTGGATCGGCTCGATCAACGTCCGGGTAACGATCCCTGCGCTGTTGAGCAGGCGCTCGGTGTGCAGGGCCTGGGCGCGGGAGTCGTCGATGATCAGCACTTTATAAGGTTCGTACTGGGCGACGCAGGTCAGGACTTCGATTTTCTCCAGCAGGCTCGACGCTTCGAGGGTGCCGGTGAGGAACTCCTGGCCACCGGCACGCACGGCGGCCAGGCGGGTCGGGGTGTCGGTTTCGTGCAGGCTGAAGAACAGCAGCGGCAAACGCTGGTCGAGGCCTTCCTGGGCTTCGGCGGCCAGTTTCAGGCCGACGCCGGGGCCACTGAAATCCACGTCCATGACAATCGCCGCCGGCGAGCGCTCAACCATCGACGAGCGAAATGCGTCTACGCTGTCCAGGGACTGGGCGCTGAGCCCGAAGAATTCCAGTTGCTTGGCCAGGCGCTCGGCACGGTCGTGATCCTGCAGCATCACATAGATAGGCTTGCGCAGTGGTGGCAGGAAGGTTTGATCGAGTTGGTCGCCATGGCGCAGACCGGTGCGTGACAGGCGCTGCATCAAGCGATTGAGGTCGGTGATCAGGCCGCTGCTCAGGCGTCCGCGGTTGGCATCGACCGCTTCCAGGGACTGACCGATATGGCGTGCCAGTTGCGTGTGTTCCGGTTGCTTGAAACGCTCGGCGAAACGCAGCAGACGCAGATTGGCCTCGCTCAGTTCCGAAAGGTCGGCGGTGGACCACTCACTGCGTTGCAGGCGCTGCCATATCTCAAGAATCTGACGAGCCTGATGAATTACCCGCTGGGCAAAGTGATGCTTGAGGCGCTCGCGGCTGGGGTCTTCTGGCTCGGTCATATCCTGACTACTAGTTAGGGTGCACACTGAGGTCGACTGGTGGCTCTATGCTAGCACCACTTTTCCATTACATGAGTGCTGTACGTCAATAATCTGCAATGTGACTCCATTCAGTTTGTGACCGGTCGGTCTGGTTTTGGCCCTGGAAGTCGCGGCGTGCGGAGGGCGAAGTGCATTAATCAGGGCACTTGACGGGTGTGGGGCGGCCATTGGCGAGCGATTGGCATTCGGCCATTGATGATTTTTTTGCGAGTGCTGACCGGTTCGGTTTTTCGGGTTTCAGGGGGTAAGGGATTCCCTTATGGGTGCAATCCTTACCATTAGGTGGATTTTGAGGGCGGCAGCGTCGTCGGGTGGGCAGGAACACTTTTCATCACAAGCCCGGTAATTTTCCCCTTCGATGCAATGGCGGGTGCCGGGCCAAGGCACGTTGTTGTATGGTTGTGGTCGAACCGTCGAACCCAAGAGATTGAAAGGATATCGCCATGCTGGACTGGAAGAACCGCACAGGCAGTGCGCCTGAACGTACCGCTGAACCGAAGTCGGAGGCCCGCAGTTATCTGGGCGGCCTGTTGTTCAGCCGGGCGCTGGCCACTCTGCTGGGCATCTACCTGTTGGTGGCGAGTGTCCTGGGCTGGTACTGGAGCCAGGAGCCGGCGTTGTTCCCGGTCCAGCAAACCGCTCAACTGGCGGCCGAGAAAGAAGGCAAGCAGATGGTGGTCGGCTACACCACGGTGGAAACCCTCAAGACCGTCGCCGGCACCTTGCTGACCAAGCCGGGCGGCTATATTTCCAACGACCGATTCCCGCCAGGCCTGTGGATGGACAACATGCCGAGTTGGGAATACGGCGTGCTGGTGCAGGTCCGCGACCTGAGCCGCGCATTGCGTAAAGACTTCGCCCGCTCGCAATCGCAGTCCGCTGAAGACGCCGACCTGGCCAAGGCCGAGCCGCGTTTCAACTTCGACAACAAGAGCTGGGTGCTGCCGTCCAGTGAGTCCGAGTACCAGGAAGGCATTAATTCCCTGAGCCGCTATCAGGCGCGCCTGTCCGATCCGAACCAGAAGAGCGCATTGTTCTATGCCCGCGCCGATAACCTGAACAACTGGCTGGGTGATGTCGGCACGCGTCTGGGATCTCTGTCGCAACGGCTGTCGGCCAGCGTTGGCCGGGTCAAGCTAAACACGGCGTTGAAGACCGAAGTGGTGGCGCCGGGCGTGGCGCCTCAGGTTGACGAAGAAATCGTCGAAACCCCATGGCTGCAGATCGACAACGTGTTCTACGAAGCCCGCGGCCAGGCCTGGGCTCTGTCGCACCTGTTGCGTGCCATCGAAGTCGACTTCGCCGATGTGCTGGCCAAAAAGAACGCCACGGTCAGCGTGCGCCAGATCATTCGTGAACTGGAGGCGTCGCAGGAGCCGGTGTGGAGCCCGATGATCCTCAACGGCAGCGGCTTCGGTGTGCTGGCCAACCACTCGCTGGTCATGGCCAACTACATTTCCCGGGCCAACGC
Organism: Pseudomonas sp. Pseusp3; assembly: GCF_047304225.1. Classification (NCBI taxonomy): domain Bacteria; kingdom Pseudomonadati; phylum Pseudomonadota; class Gammaproteobacteria; order Pseudomonadales; family Pseudomonadaceae; genus Pseudomonas; species Pseudomonas sp. Pseusp3. The sequence continues at coordinate 12,892 of NZ_JBGLYV010000069.1, forward strand.
GGCGGTGATCGATTTGCGTCAATTGCTCAATCAGGGCTGAGTCATGGTCGATAACGCCAGGGAAGCCGCGCACCGCGCGGCGTCCGATGCCGAACAGATCGCCTGGGTCGACGAGCAGGACAACCTGCTCGGCGCCCTGGTCCGTTCCGACCTGCGCGAGCGCGGGCTGATCGGGCGCGGCACCTACATCATATTGTTCAACTCCGCTGGCGAGTTGTGCGTGCATCGCCGCACGCTGAGCAAGGCGATCTATCCCGGTTACTGGGACGTGGCGGCGGGTGGCATGGTGCTCGCAAGTGAAACCTACGCCGAGTCGGCGGCCCGGGAACTTGAGGAAGAACTGGGCGTGAGTGGCGTGGAGCTGACCGCCCATGACCATTTTTTCTTCGAGGACACCGGTAATCGCCTGTGGTGTTCGGCGTTCTCGGCTGTGTGGGACGGCCCGTTGATCCTGCAACCGGAAGAGGTGCTCGAAGCGCGCTTTTTGCCGATTGAGCAAGTGCTGCGGGAAATCGAGGAAAAGCCTTACTGCCCGGACTCTTTGGCGGCATTGAAACGCTATCTGAGGTCTCGCGGGCAAGACGTCGCAAAAAGGCTATAAATTGGCGCCGATTGGCTCTTAGCAATCGGCGTTTTTGCCGTTACACTGCGCGACCTTTTCAAGCTGAACCGGTATGGCTGTTTCTGTAGGAGCGAGCTCGCGATGAACTTATGGACGACGCGTGTATTCTGAATGCACGCGTTATCGTTAACGACCATCGCGAGCAAGCTCGCTCCTACAAAGATGCATTACGTGTAGGAGCGAGCTCGCTCGCGAAAAACGAATGGACGACACGTGCTGTCTGATGCCGCGCGTTATCGTTGACGTTCATCGCGAGCTCGCTCCTGCAATGAAATGAATGTCGAACCGTTTCAGTAGCGCTGCCCCTGCCTGAGTGGGGCTTCGCGGTCGATGGCACTTCCCAGGTGCTGCGGCCAGTCTTTGTCCTCCAAAGAGGATTGCCGGTGGCCAAAAAAGCCGCATCCTTCGCCGCCCTGGGCGGCCTGGTATTTTCCACCGACGCAGGTCGTCATTGCCCGGAATGCAGTAAACCGGTGGACGCCTGCATCTGCAAACAGACCGTTATCCCGGCCGGCGACGGCATTGCGCGCGTGCGTCGCGAAAGCAAGGGCCGTGGCGGCAAGACGGTGACCACCATCACCGGCGTGCCATTGGCTGAAGATGCGCTCAAGGAACTGGGTACGACGTTGAAGAAACGTTGCGGTACCGGTGGGGCGTTGAAAGACGGTGTCATCGAAATCCAGGGCGATCATGTCGAGCTACTCTTGGCAGAACTGATCAAGCTCGGTTTCAAAGCGAAGAAGTCCGGCGGCTAGCAGCCTCTGTGAAAACCACCCTCGGCTTGATCCGGTCCTGATGGCATTCAGGCCTGGCGTCAGCCACATGGTTTTCACAGAGCCTGTTCATGACCGGTTTCTAAACTCACTGCGGTCGGCGGGGTCTATTGCCTCGTTGACGAACCGTCATTTTCATTCTTTAGACTGCGCCGGCCTGAACCCAGGCGACGCACTATGACTTCTTTATAGGGGACTTCGATGTCCGTACGACGCACACGCAAAGACGATGGCAGCCAATGGACAGTTGCGGACAGCCGCAGTGTTTACGGGATTCGCCATTGGGGGGCCGGGTATTTCGCGATCAATGACGCCGGTCGCGTCGAAGTTCGTCCGAACGGTCCGAGCAGCTCGCCTATCGACCTGTTCGAGCAAGTCGACCAGCTGCGCAAAAGCGGCCTGTCCTTGCCATTGCTGGTCCGCTTCCCGGACATTCTGCAGGACCGCGTGCGTCAGCTGACCGGCGCGTTCGACGCCAACATCGAACGTCTGGAATACCAGAGCAAGTACACCGCACTGTACCCGATCAAGGTGAACCAGCAGGAAGCGGTGATCGAGAACATCATCGCCACCCAGAACGTTTCCATCGGCCTGGAAGCCGGGTCCAAGCCCGAACTGCTGGCAGTGCTGGCACTGGCGCCGAAGGGCGGCACCATCGTCTGCAACGGTTACAAGGACCGCGAATTCATCCGCCTGGCGCTGATGGGCCAGAAGCTCGGCCACAACGTGTTCATCGTGATCGAGAAAGAATCCGAAGTCGGTCTGGTGATCGAAGAAGCGGCCTCGCTCAAGGTCAAGCCTCAGGTCGGCCTGCGCGTGCGCCTGTCGTCCCTGGCGTCGAGCAAGTGGGCGGACACCGGCGGCGAGAAATCCAAGTTCGGTCTGTCGGCGGCGCAACTGCTGTCGGTGGTCGAGCGCTTCCGTGCGGCCAGCCTGGACCAGGGTATTCGCCTGCTGCACTTCCACATGGGCTCGCAGATCGCCAACCTCGCTGACTACCAGCACGGTTTCAAGGAAGCGATCCGTTACTACGGCGAGTTGCGCAACCTCGGCCTGCCGGTGGACCACATCGATGTCGGCGGTGGCCTGGGCGTGGATTACGACGGTACGCACTCGCGTAACGCCAGTTCGATCAACTACGACATGGACGATTACGCTGGCGTCGTGGTCGGGATGCTCAAGGAATTCTGCGATGCGCAGAGTCTGCCGCACCCGAACATCTTCTCCGAAAGCGGCCGCTCCCTGACCGCCCACCACGCCATGCTGGTGGTGCAAGTGACCGACGTCGAGAAACACAACGACGACGTTCCGCAGATCGAGAACAAGGAAGCACTGCCGGAAACCGTGCAGTGGCTGGTGGACCTGCTGGGTCCGACCGACATCGAGATGGTCACCGAAACCTACTGGCGCGCCACGCACTACATGAGCGATGTCGCTGCCCAGTATGCCGACGGCAAGTTGACCCTGGCCGAGAAAGCACTGGCCGAGCAATGCTACTTCGCGGTGTGTCGTCGCCTGCACAACTCGCTGAAGGCGCGCCAGCGTTCCCACCGTCAGGTGCTGGACGAACTCAACGACAAGCTGGCGGACAAATACATCTGCAACTTCTCGGTGTTCCAGAGCCTGCCGGACACCTGGGCCATCGATCAGGTCCTGCCGATCATCCCGCTGCACCGCCTCGATGAAGAGCCGCTGCGTCGTGCGGTGCTGCAAGACCTGACCTGTGACTCCGACGGCAAGATCAACCAGTACGTCGACGAGCAGAGCATCGAAACCAGTTTGCCGGTGCACGCGCTGAACGAAGGTGAAGACTATTTGCTGGGAGTTTTCCTGGTCGGTGCCTACCAGGAAATTCTTGGCGACATGCACAACCTGTTCGGTGACACCGACTCGGTGAACATCTACCAGAACGCCGACGGCAGCGTGTACCACGCCGGTATCGAAACCCACGACACCATCGAAGACATGCTGCGTTACGTGCACTTGTCGCCGGAAGAACTGATGACTCACTACCGCGACAAGTGCGCCAGTGCCCGCATCAGCGCATCCGAGCGCACGCAGTTCCTCGATGCCTTGCGTCTGGGGCTGACCCGTTCGTCTTACCTGTCTTCCTGAGGTAAGCGTCACGCTGATCAGGTTGTCTGAAATTTTTCCGTTTGCCGCGGAAATTTCAGATGACCTGGTACGGCGTTTCTGTTTTTTCAAACGAAAATACCCACGTCCTTGGCGATCCATGCCATTTGGTCTTCTTTTCGCGTAGGTCATTTCCTAAGTTGTACTTCGGCACTCTACTCGGCCATGTCTCTCAGCGAGAATCCCCGGCCGCCCCTCCTGTAGAGAAACGCCGATGTTCAATCCAGTCAGCGAACCGTCATCTCGTCTGGATGTAGCAGGTCTGCCCGACTCCTTCGAGGTCCTGGCCTTTACCGGTAAAGAAGCCATCAGTGAGCCGTTCGTGTTCGACCTGGAGTTGCTGATCGATGACCCGGTGCTGGACCTTGCCAGTTTGCTGTACCGCCCGGCCGCCTTGCATTTCGGGCCAGCCGGAAACCACGTGCATGGACAGTTGCATGAACTCGTCCAGCGTGATCATGCCTCGGGGCCCCGACTCTGCCAGGTGCGCCTGGGGCCAAAACTGGCTTGCCTGGACCAGCGCTTCAGCCAACGAATCTTCAGCGGCCGTTCGGTGCCGCAAATCCTCGACCAGGTGCTCAGGGAGCATGGCATTACCGGCAAGGATCGACGCCTGGAGCTGAGCGGCGAATACCTGCCCAGAGATTTTTGCACGCAATATCGAGAGTCAGACTTGCAGTTTCTGCAGCGACTGTGCGCCCAGGAACGGCTTCACTACCACTTCGAACACCGGGCCTGCGGACACTGTGTGGTGTTTGGGGATGACCGGCAGCATTTCCCAACCGGCGAACCGGCGGTGTTCCGGAACGAGGGCGTTGGGCCGGCGGTGCGGCAGTTCGAACGTCAGCGCTGCGGGGGAACAGCAGCCCAGCGTGCCGAATGCCGGACAGACCTGGCGACCTTGCGCAGCGGTGGGCTGATGCCGCTGTCCGGTCATCCGGTTACCGAATGCAATCGACTCTGGCTGCTGACCCACGTTGAACATTGGGGCAGCCAGGATATGGCGACGCCCTACCACAATCAGGTCCGTGCCCTGCGCTGGCCTACACCATTCGAGCCGTCCTGTGCGGCGGTCAAACCACAGATGCATAGCCTGCAACGGGCGTGGGTCGTCGAAGTCGATGAACCAGGCCCCGACCCGGCAAGACCGGTACCGGTGCAATTCGACTGGCTTTATCAGGGCGAAGGGGCAGCGCCCAGTCATTGCTGGTTGCCCCTGGCCAGGCCGTTGCAGGCCGAAATGTTCTCGCCATTGCGGGAAGGGACTGAGCTGGTCGTGAGTTTTGTCGAGGGCGATCCCGATCAGCCACAGATAGCCGGGTTGCTGCATGTACCGGCAACGATCGAGGTGACGGACACCGACGCACCCCAGGCCACCGGCACCCCTGATGAGGGCCTGGAGCAGTGGTTGCGGTCGGGAGAGCCATTGCTGGTGTTGTGCCTGCTGCCCGGCGGTGGCAGTTTCAACCACTGTGCAGAGGCATTGTGCACCTGCCGTCTGGCGACGCAGCTTGGCCAGAGCTCTGGAGCATGATCGTGACACGCACGCCCGAAGCACCACAGCAGTGGCTGTTGCTGGATGTGCCGGGCACGCCACAGGCGGGTGTCACACTTCGGCAGATGTTTGCTCAAGCCCGGTGGTCAGGGTTGTTCGAAGATACCGAGTGGCATGCGCTGCATGAGCAGGGGCCGGTCCTGGTCGATCTGCGCACCTGCCCGGCACTGGCCGATTTATGCATCGTCGACGGACAACGTTGGCCCGGGTTGCTGATGGTCAGTGAGGCCAGTGCTTCGACGTTGCTGGCGCATTTGCGGCGCATGCTCACGGTCACGCTTGGCCTGCACCGGGCCCTTTTGAACTACTACAACCCGATCACGGCCAGCTATTTTTTCGATGCCTGCGATGCCGCTGAATTGAGTCGCTGGCTGGGGCCCATCAACCAGTTGCGCTGGTTCGGCGGCAGTTGGGCGGATCGCGCGATGGGCTGTGAGGGCTGGCAGCGTGTGTCCAACCCGGGGCTGGCTGTCCGCCCGTTGGCAGTCGAGGAGAGCCTCAGCGCCGGGCAACAGGGAACACTGCAAACCTGCCTGCTCGAGCAGCATGCCTGGCGCTGGAGCCAATCCACCGGTGTCGATTTCTACCGCTTGTCGGCCCACGTGCTGGAGGGGGGGGCGCTGGGTTTCAGCGAGCGCCCGGTGCTTGATGGCTGGATATGGCTACGCTTGCAATATCCCGACGCCGTGCCCGTGCAGCCATTGCCGGGCAGGACTCAACAGGAACGCCTCGATAGCCTGCGTCACCTGTGGCAGAACGACCCACCCTGGCCATGAGGTCGAAATTGATGATGCGGCCTGTTTGGCGGCTGTTATGCGTGGCATTCGCTGGCCTGATGTTGGCCACGGTAATCGCCTGTTCGCCGTTGGAAATGCTCAATGCCTTGACCCCCGACGGTTCTTTTGGCAAGGCCGAGGGCATTGCCTATGGCAACGATCCACGGCAAAAGCTGGATGTGTACGTGCCACGCAAGGCCGGGCCGAACACCCCGGTGGTAGTGTTTTTCTACGGCGGCAGCTGGAATAGCGGTTCACGCAGTGACTACAGCTTTGTCGGCGAGGCACTGGCTTCGCGGGGCATCGTCGCGGTTCTGGCGGACTATCGCTTGTATCCACAGGTGCGCTATCCGCTGTTTCTCGAAGACTGCGCCAAAGCGGTGGCCTGGACTCATGAACACATTCGCCAGTATTCCGGTGACCCGCAACAGCTGTATCTGATGGGCCACAGTTCCGGGGCCTATAACGCCGCAATGCTGGCACTGGACCCCGGCCTGCTCGCGGCAGTGGGCATGTCGCCCCATGATTTGCGCGGCTGGATCGGCCTGGCCGGGCCTTATGATTTCTTGCCGATCCAGAATCCGGAGGTACGCCCGGTATTTTTCTGGCCGGACTCGCCGCCTCGCTCACAACCGATCAACCATGTCAGCCGAGGAGCGCCGCCGGCATTGCTGATGGCTTCGAGTGACGATGACGTGGTCAACCCGACGCGTAATACCGGTGGGCTGGCGAAAAAGTTGCGGGAGGCGGGGGTGCCGGTGCAGGACCTGTATTTCTCCCGCACCAGTCACGCCACGCTGGTGGCCACGTTATCCCGTCCGTTGCGTGGACTGGCGCCAGTGCTGGATGAAGTCTCGGCGTTTGTCGGGGCCACGCCCGTTCAGTGAGTGCTGCCGACGAACCAGCCATCGTGACGACGCAGGCGCCAGGCGATCACGCCAAGGGTCAGACTGCGCAGCAGCATGAACAACAGAAAGGTTATCCACAGGCCATGGTTGCCCCAGCCTTGCAACGCCCAGCCGAAAGGCAGCACCAGCGCCACGGTCAGCAGCATGCCGTTGCGCATTTCCCTGGCGCGGGTGGCGCCGATGAACAGACCGTCGAGCAGGTAGCTCCAGACAGCAATCAGCGGCAATACGGCGAGGTAGGGCAGGTAAATGAACGCGGTGTCGCGCACACTCTGAATGTCCGTCTGCATCTCGATGAACAGATGCCCGGCGAACAAAAACAGCGCGGCAAAGCCCAGGCTCGCCAGCAACGACCAGCCGCCGGCCACCACCAATGAACGGCGCAGGGCATCGCGGTCGCGGGCGCCGAGCGCATGCCCACACAGGGCTTCGACGGCGTGGGCCAGGCCATCGAGGGCGTGGGCGGTGAGCAGCAATCCGTTGAGCAGCAAGGCATTGGCTGCGACCGTGGCGTCGCCCAACCGCGCGCCTTGCACCGTGATCAGGAAAAACACCGATTGCAGCGCGAGGCTGCGGATGAAGATGTCGCGGTTGACCGCCAGTAATGGCCGCCAACTCTGCCACAGCGCCAATGCCGTCCAGGCGATATGCCCGGGGTAGGCGCGCAGGGCTTTGCGAGTCATCAGCAAACCGATCAGTGCACCGGTCCATTCGGCAATCACCGAGGCCCGGGCAGCACCCGCCACGCCCCATTCCAGGCCGAGGACGAACCACAGGTTCAGGGCAATGTTGACCAGGTTGGTACTGAGCAAAATCGCCAGTGGCGCCCGGGCATTCTGGGTGCCGAGAAACCAGCCGACCAAGGCATAACTGGCGAGCGCCGCCGGCAGGCCAAACAGGCGGGTGTGGAAGAACTCGCGGGTCAGTTGATCGAGCTCCGCCGACGGCTGCATGAAGTGCAACGCGACCCCGCTCAATGGCACCCCCACCGCACCCAACACCACGGCCAGGCCGATGGCGAGCAACAGGCCTTGGAGCAGAATCTGTCGCAAGGCCGCACCATCCCCGCGCCCGGCTGCCTGGGCGGCGAACCCGGTGGAGCCCATGCGCAGAAAACCCATGGCCCAGGCGAGGAAGGTATACAGACTGGCCCCGACCGCAACGGCTCCGAGTTGATGGGCGTGGGGCAGGTGGCCGATGACGGTGCTATCGACCAGTGCCACCAACGGTACGGAAATGTTCGAAAGAATCATCGGCGCGGCGAGTGCCCAGACCCGGCGATGGGTAGGGCGGTCGCGCCAGTCGGCGGTCAGGTTGGACATGCAGGCTCCTTGGAGGAGCGGGCATTGTAGCGGCACATCGAGAGCAAGCCGCGATCAATTGTGGGGTCAGTGAATGATCCAGCTAAATAACCAAAGCCCCAGCATCAGCCAGATGATCCCCATGATGAACGACGCATTGAGAAATGCACGGATCGCCGACCACATCAGTATCAGCCCAAGGATCAAGGTCACGATGCTGACGACCGAGGTATCCATGCCCAGCGCCTGGGACAAGCCTTCGACAAAATTGCTGCTGGCGTTGCTCAACAGATTGAACAGCCCACTGAGGCTATCAACGATGAAGCGGATGATCGAGCCAAGTACCTGGCCGAGCCATTCGGAAAAACCTTCTACCTGCATGGAGTGGGAGTCCTGATTAAAGAGAATCGAGTCTTGGGCTGTCGATCATGCTGCCGGGTTCCCACAAGCATAGAGCGTTGCACCGGTCCTGTGGGAGCGGGCTCGCTCCCACCCGAAAAACGTTGTCACTTGCCATCCTCGGTCATCCCCCCGAAGCTATACATCTTCAGGAGAGCCCGATGAACCTTGTTGAACTGACCGAACGCCTGCACGCCATCCGTGACCGCAATGACTGGCAGCAATTTCACAGCCCGAAAAACCTCGCCATGGCCGCGAGTGTGGAAATGTCCGAGCTGGTGGAAATTTTCCAGTGGCTGACCGAAGACCAGTCACGCCAGTTGCCAGCGGATAAACTCGCCCACGCCGGGCAGGAAGTCGGTGACATTGTGCTTTATCTGTTGCTGTTGTGCAGCGAGCTGGGCCTGGACATGGAGGCCGTGGTGCGCAGCAAGCTGGCGGACAGCGAACGGAGGTTCAGCTGATGAGCGACCGTCATTTCGATCAACTGGCGACCCGTTTTGCCGAAAAAATCTACGGTGGTGCCAAAGGTGCGATCCGTCTGGCGGTGTTGCAGGCCGATCTGGCCGAAATCCTGCCCGACCGGCCGCTGCGTGTTCTGGACATCGGCGCCGGCCTTGGCCACATGTCGTTGTGGCTGGCCCAGCGTGGCCATCAGGTGACCCTCGCCGAGCCTGCCGAACCGATGCTCGAAGGGGCCCGCCAGCGTTTTGCCGAAGCCGGGCAGAGCGCCACGTTCATTCAGGCTCCCTGGCAGGAGCTGCTCGGGCAGCTCACCGAACCCTACGACCTGGTGCTGTGCCACGCCGTGCTGGAATGGCTGGCCGAACCCCATGCCATCCTGCCGGTGCTGCATCAGCTGACCAAGGCGGACGGCTGGCTGTCCCTGGCGTTTTACAACCGCGATGCGTTGATTTATCGCAACTTGCTCAAGGGCCATTTCCGCAAGATGCGCAAGAACGACATGGCCGGCGAAAAGCAGAGCCTGACCCCGCAGCAACCCCTTGATCCACGCGAGCTGGCGGCGCAACTTGAAGGCCTGTGGCGGGTCGAATCAGAGAGTGGAGTGCGGGTTTTTCACGATTACATGCCGGTGGAATTCCAGGCTCGCGCCGAGCTGGTGGACTTGCTGGAAATGGAACTGGCCCACCGTCGTCATCCGAGCTTTGCCGGGCTTGGGCGTTACTTGCACTGGATCTGTCGGCCTGTCTGATCGGAGCACGCAATGAAAAGTCATTCAGGTTTACTGCTTTTCTGCCTGGGGCTGGCCGCTTGTCAGGGCAGCAACCCCTATGTCGCCACGTCCAACCCTTTGCCACCGGCACCGCCCCAGGCCGCCAACACCTTTGACCGCAGCGCTTACCCGGCAGCCCCCCGTGACTATGGGCGCTACCGCAGTTGGGCGTGGCTCGACGGGCACCTGCCACCGGGCACCGCCTGGGCCGACTCGGCGCAGGTCGCCGAAGCGGTCAGCAATGCGCTGGATCAACGCGGCTTGCGCCCGTTGCACGACAATCGCCCGGCCGACCTGTTTGTCAGCGCCGATCTGCGCCTGGAAACCCGCTTGCGCCAGGTCCGGGACGATTACGGTTACTACGGCGGTTACAGCGGCTACGGGCCGGGATACGGCATGTACGGCAGCGTGCCGATTGTGCGTACCTATTCGGAACAGGTCGTGGTAGTTCAGGTGGATATGTTTGACGCCAGGAGTGGCCAGCCGGTATGGAGCTCGAGCGCTGAAACCGGCAACCGGGGCAGCGAAAGCGAGCGGGCCGACGCGATACGGGAGGCTGTGGAAAAGGCAATGTCGGCGTATCCTCCTAGTTAGCTTCTTGTAGATAAGAAGCATTTCACAGGATCATGCCTTCAATCGGAGAATCACCATGTTCCGCCGTTTTGCATTACTGGCAGTGGTCGCGCTGCTCAGTGCCTGCGCCGCCAACCAGGTCAATCATGACTTCGACGCCAGCCGCGATTTTGCTGCTTATCGCAGCTGGACGTGGAAAGAACCCGCCCTGCAATACCGTCCCGATGATCCACGAATCAAGAGCGACCTGACCGAACAGCGCATCCGTCAGGCGGTTGCCGATCAACTGGATCAGCGCGGTTTGCGCCCGGCCGCCGCAGGCGCCAAGGGCGATTTGAATGTGCAGACCTACCTGATTGTCGAAGAGCGGCAACAACAGGTGACCACCAATTACGGCGGCGCTTGGGGTAACCCGTGGCATGGCTACTACGGCGCCCCCATGTATAACGAAACCCGCAATGTCAGCTACAAGGTAGCGACTATCCAGATCGACATGCTCGATGGCAAGGACGGCAAGCTGGTGTGGCGCGGCAGTGACGAACAGATACTCAGCCGCACGCCGAACCCGACGGATCGTCGCGATGCCATCTGGGAAACGGTCACGCGGATATTGGCCAACTACCCACCGCACGCATCCTAGAATCAGCCGGCCTCTCAACCCCTGTGCTCCCACAGGGGTTTTTTATGCTCGACACTGGCGAGCCTGGGGATCGACCTGAGCAAAGTCGAGGTGGGTGCCAACCTCAGTTGTCACTGGTGATCTGATCCGGCAGCACAATCGGCAGCTCGATGCAGAAACGCGCACCCTCGGTGGAGTTACTGACACTCAGTCTGCCGCCCATGTTTTCGACGATGCCGTAGCTCACCGAGAGCCCCAGGCCGGTGCCGACGCCCGCCGGTTTGGTGGTGAAGAACGGCTCGAAAATCCGCTCCAGCAAACGCGGGTCGATACCGCCGCCATTGTCCTCGATCCACAGGCGTACCGAGTGCGTATCCCGTTCGGCGTGCAGCGAAATCCACGGCTTGAACCCGGGCCGGGTTTCGCGCTTGCCGAGCAGCGCGTCCCGGGCGTTGACCATCAGGTTGATCAGCACCTGTTCAAGCTGATCGACGTAGCCGCGCACCTGCACTTCAAAACCGGTCTCGTTGGTGCGCAGGTCGATGCCTTTGCCGCGCATGCCCTCGGACAACAGCGACAGCGCGCCTTCGATGGCCAGGGCCGGGTTGAACGGTTGCTGCTCGATTTCCGAGCGGCGGCCGAACACCCGCATGTGATCCACCACCCGCGCGGCGCGCTGCACCTCGGTGTTGTCGCGCCCCACGGCCTGAACTTCGAGCAACCGGCCCTGTTCATCGAATACCCCGCGATCGGACCAGAACCACCAGGCGTGTTCGTGGCCGGGCAGTTGCAGGTTGATCTCGGCGGTGCTGACCGGAACCTCGGGGCTCAGTTGGTTCAGCCGTTGGATGAACGCATCGCGCTGTTCCTCGGACATCAAGCTACCCAGGTTCATCCCCGGCAATTGCTCGGGCGCCAGTTCCAGATAAGTGGCCAACGGACGGTTGCCGAAGGTCAGGGTCAGGTCCGGCTGGTAGCGGCAGATCATCGCCGGAGAGTCTTCCACCAGAGTCCGGTAGCGTTCCTCACTCTGCCTGACCTGTTCGGTGGCGAGGGTCGCTTCGGTGACGTCCAGCCACAGGCCCACGGCTTCTACCGGCAAACCGAGGTCATCGCGCAACAGCTTCGCTTCATCCAGCAGCCAGTGATAGTCGCCGCGGCTGTCGCGCATCCGATAGCGGGCGCGCACCGAGCCTTCACGCAGTAACTGCCGCGTGCGCTCGAAATACTGCAAGCGGTCGTCGGGATGCACCCGCTCCACCAGTGTTCCGGGCGCGCAGTCGGCGAGGGTCCAGCCAAGCAGCGGCAACAGGCTGTCGCTGAAGAACACCGGTTGCAACGCACCTTCGACATAGCGCTGTACGTAAATCACCGCGGGTGAGCTGGCGATCAGATTGTCCAGGCGTGCATGGGCAGCGGCGGCGCTCTGCTCCTGGTTCTTGATGTCGCTGATGTCGAGCATGAAACCCACCAGCCGACGTTTTTTCCCCGCGCCCAGGGCCTGGCCTTGCAGGCGATACCAGATCGGTTCGGGTGCACCGTCGGGGTGATACAGGCGCACGCACAACAGCAGCGGCATGCCCGACACCTGCAAGTCTTGCAGGCGGATGCGCAGCTCTTCGCGGTCGGCGGGATACACCTTGTCGAGCAAATCCTGCACGGATAAACGTGTCGCTCCAAGGTTCAGGGTCGTGGCCAGCGAAGGTGCCAATTGCAACTCGTCGCTGTCGCTGAAAACTTCCCACCAGCCTGTGCCCAGCAATGCTTGCAGCGATTCCAGGCGTTCCAGTTGCAGATGATGCCGGTGTTCGCGCAGGCGTTCGAGCAAGGGGCTGGCGAGCGCAGCGGTGATTTGCAACCAGTCGCGCTCAGTGACATCGGGGGCGCGTTGGTGCGCCGTATAGAAACCGCACAGCAACCAGGCAACCACGCCTTGCGCATCGTGATAGGGCACGGCGAAGCCATCGGTATTGCCGAAGGTCCCTTGCAGGCGCGGGTGTTCGCGCAGGGTCAGGTGCTGCGGCGTCGAACCGCTCAAACTGTCCAGCCCCGTGCCCAGGCGTTGGCCGTTTTGCCACAGTTGTGGAGCATCGAGGGCTACGTAGTGTTGGTGAATCTGCCAACCCTGTCCCTGCTCATCGAGCAAGGCCAGGGCAATGCAGGGAATCTGAAAACGCTGGGCCAGGCTTTGCAGTTGTTCGCCGAGCACTTCGGGCAGGCGCGTCAGGCTGCACAGGCGCAACTGCTCGGTGATGTGCATTGCCAGCACCTGGCATTGTTCGCGGTTGCGCGATTGCCGGCGCTCAAGCAGCAAGTCGCCGATGTCGAGCATCTGCAACAACCAGGCATCGGTCAAGGGTTGCACCCAGCCGCGCAAATGCAGTGGCGGACCGTTGAGGCTGTAGAAGTCCAGGTCCAGGGTTTGTCCCTGCCAGTCTGCCGGTACACCTTCGATGATGAGGCTGCTGTGGGGCAACAGGAAGTCGAGCAGGTGCGGTGCCTGCGTGCCGGGGCTTTGCTGAGTCAACAGGTGCCGTAGCGGACCGCTCAGTTGAACGACACGCCCCTCGGCATCGAGCTGTATCTGCAAGCCGAAACTGGGCACCCGCTGTGTCTCTTGCGGCTCCGGCGGGGGCGGCGGATGGCGGTTGAGCAGGCGCCCGAAGAGTTTGTCGCCGGCACTCAAAGTCGCAGGCTCGCACTGGCCGTGAGGGTCGCCGGCAGATTCGGCACCCGACCGATGCCCGACAGGTTCAGGAACGGGATGGCTGCGCCATTTTGTTTGTGGGGGAGGCTGGCTTTCATGAGTGTGTCTACCCTGACCAACACTGAGTAATGTCAGCATAGAATCATTCAGCCAAAGCTGACGTTTTTTACCGAATGCAGAGCTTTGTCCTACTGATCTGGCTGACTATCCGTTTCTGCGGTAACGGCTGCTGATGGTTTCGCCCTTACGGCGACTCACTTTTTTTGACAAGCGCCTCAAAAAAAGTAAGCAAAAAAACGCTCGCCCCGAACGTCCGGCCCCTCGCCAGGGCTCGGGGTTCCTTCGCTCCGGCATTCATCCGGGGGCATTGCCCTCCGCTCAGCCTCCCGAGGGGGGCGGGTGGATCAAGATCAAGAGCGACAGGCGAGCTAACGCTCGGCCTGCTGAATGGTGAAAAGCGCCTGCGTACGCCGATCTGCTTTGCTCTGCTCTTCTGTAGGAGCGAGCCTGCTCGCGATGGACGTCAACGATGACGCGGGCTGCCTGAATGCCCACGCTGTCCTGGCGTTTTTCGCGAGCAGGCTCGCTCCTACAGGGAAACGCGTTCAATCGCGATCAGGCCGGCCACCGGCCGCCAATGTCCGACCATGTGCTCCAGGCCCCCGGTACCCGTCAGTTGAAAGTCCCCGCTCGCCCCCGGTGCACTGGCCAGCAATGTCACCTCGCTGGGTAGCCGTACCGGTTTCTTGAACTGCACTGCGATCTCGACATTCGCCACTGGCAGATGCACGGCCAGTGCAGCCAGGGTGCGTGCCTTGTTCCACAGGCCATGGGCGATGGCGGTCGGGAAGCCGAAGAGTCGGGCGCTGGCTGCGCTCAGGTGGATCGGGTTGTAGTCTCCGGACACTTTGGCGTATTGCCGGCCGATGTCCGACGGCGCTTTCCAGTGTTCGACTTCGGTCAAGGCCAGGCTGCTTGCCAGTTGCTCTTCGAGCGGTTCGCCCTGGAGTTTGGCGCTGCGACAGAGCATCCGGCTTTGCGCTTCCCACAATGGCCCCAACTGATCGTCGAGGGTGGTCAGCAAATCGAAGGTCGCGCCTTTGGCGTGTGGTTGCAGGTTCTGCACCTGAACGCTGACGCGCACCCGGTTTACCCCGCCCATGGGGCGCAGTACGCGAATGCGATTGCTCAGGTGAATCAGGCCCAGCAGCGGGAACGGGAACTCCCTGGCCGTGAGCAATTGCATCTGCAAGGCAAAGCCAAGGATATGCGGGTAGGTCGGCGGCAGCAGGCCGTTGTCGGCGAAACCACAGACCTTGCGATAGGCCGCCAGGCGCTTGGGATCGACATCGACCCAGCAACGCAAACCCGAGTCGGGCAAGGTGGTGCCGGTGATTTTTCGCCGTGTCGCGGCGCGGGCGTACAACCCCGGCAGGCCGGGTTCGCGGTCGAGTGTGTGCCAGTCGGTGATCATCCTTAAGCCCCCAGAACGCTTTGCCCGCACACGCGCAACGCTTGCCCGGTGAACGCGCCGGTGCCCGGTTGCGCCAGCCAGGCCACGGCCTCGGCGACGTCTTGCGGCAGGCCGCCCTGGCCAAGGGAGCTCATGCGGCGTCCGGCTTCGCGCAGGCCGAAGGGGATGTGCGCGGTCATTTGGGTTTCGATGAAACCGGGCGCCACGGCGTTGATGCTGATGCCGCGCTTCTGGAGCAGCGGCGCCCAGGCTTGCGCCAGGCCAATGAGCCCGGCCTTGCTCGCGGCGTAATTGGTTTGTCCGCGATTGCCGGCGATGCCGCTGATGGACGCCAGCAGAACCACCCGGCCGTTGTCGTGCAGGGCGCCGCTGTCGAGCAGGGCCTTGGTCAGTACTTGCGGCGCATTGAGGTTGACCGCCAGCACGGCGTCCCAGTATTCCGGGGTCATGTTGGCCAGGGTTTTATCCCGGGTGATGCCGGCGTTGTGCACCACGATGTCGAGGCCGTCGGGCAACTGTTCGATCAACTGCGCGGCAGCGTCTTCGGCGCAGATGTCGAGGGTGATGCTGCGCCCGCCGAGGCGCGCGGCGAGGGCCTCGAGATCGATCCTGGCCGGTGGCACGTCGAGCAGGATGACGTCGGCACCATCACGGGCCAGGGTTTCCGCGATGGCGGCACCAATGCCTCGTGCCGCACCGGTGACCAGTGCCTTGCGCCCGGCGAGCGGGCGTGTCCAGTCGCTGACGGGTGTCGAGCAGGGATTCAAGCGAATGACCTGCCCGGACACGAAGGCGCTTTTGGGCGAGAGGAAAAACCGCAGCGGGCCTTCCAGCTGTGTCTCGGCACCTTCGCCGACATGGATCAATTGCAGGGTGCCACCGCTGCGCAACTCCTTGGCCAGCGAACGGCTGAAACCTTCCAGGGCACGCTGTGCACTGGCGGCGAACGGGTCGCTCAGGGATTGCGGATCGCGCCCGAGAATCACCAGGTGCGCACAGTGATCAAGGTTTTTCATCAGCGGCTGGAAAAACTCGCGCAGTTGCTTGAGCTGGTCGGTGTGCAGCAGATCACTGGCGTCGAACACCACGGCCTTGAGTTTCGGTCCGTGGCCGGGAATCCAGGCCGTGGCCATTGAGGGCCCGTTGCCGTAGCTGTAGATCGAGTCGGTCAGGCGGTTGGCGAAGGCGCTGACGTGTTCCGCCAACGGCCCGCCGCCGATCAGCAGCGCACCTTCTACAGGTCGCAGTCGGCCTGCTTGCCAGCGCTCCAGTCTGGTCGGCGCCGGCAGCCCCAGGGCGCCGACCAGGCGATGGCCGATGGACGAGTTGGCGAAGTCGATATAGCGGTCGGACATGGAACGCGCTCCAGCAGCTGGGGTTGAAAGTGTGGACCATGAATGGCGATCAGTCGTTCGATCCACGAGATAAGGCCTACGCTAGTGTAGGAGCGAGCTTGCTCGCGATAGCGATAAGCCAATCGGCATCAATGTAGCTGACAGGCCGCTATCGCGAGCAAGCTCGCTCCTACAGGGGGCGGGTTTCGTTTTGAATCATTCACCAGGAGCTCTTATGACCCAGCTGCGCCGTGTCGCGATCATTGGCGGTAACCGGATTCCCTTCGCCCGCTCCAACGGCCCCTATGCCACGGCCAGTAACCAGGTGATGCTCACCGCCGCTCTCGAGGGCTTGATCGAACGCTACAACCTGCATGGCCTGCGCATCGGCGAAGTGGTTGCCGGGGCCGTGCTCAAGTTGTCGCGGGACATGAACCTCACACGCGAATGCGTACTGGGGTCGCGACTGTCGCCTGCCACCCCGGCCTATGACATCCAGCAGGCGTGCGGTACCGGGCTGGAAGCGGCGTTGCTGGTGGCGAACAAGATTGCCCTGGGCCAGATCGATTGCGGCATTGCCGGTGGCGTGGACACCACCTCGGATGCGCCGATCAGTGTCAGCGAGGGGTTGCGCAAGATCCTCCTGCAAGCCAATCGCGCGAAAACCACCGGCGACAAACTGAAAACCTTCCTGCAATTGCGTCCCCAGCATCTGATCCCCGAATTCCCGCGCAACGGCGAGCCGCGCACCGGGTTGTCCATGGGCCAGCATTGCGAGCTGATGGCCCAGACCTGGAACATCCCTCGCCAGGCACAGGATCAACTGGCGCTCGAGAGCCACCAGAAACTGGCCGCGTCCTACGCCGAAGGCTGGCACAACGACCTGATGACACCGTTCCTGGGACTTACCCGCGACAACAACCTGCGCCCGGACTCCATGCTGGAAAAGCTCGCCGCCCTCAAACCGGCGTATGAGAAAAGCGCCAAGGGCACCCTGACCGCAGGCAACTCCACACCGCTGACCGATGGCGCGTCACTGGTGCTGTTGGGCAGCGAGGAATGGGCCAGGGCACGCGGGTTACCGATTCTTGCCTACTGGCGTGACGGCGAGGCGGCGGCGGTGGATTTCGTCAACGGTGCGGAAGGGTTATTGATGGCACCGGTCTATGCCGTACCGCGCCTGCTCGCGCGCAATGGCCTGACCTTGCAGGACTTCGACTACTACGAAATCCACGAAGCCTTCGCCGCGCAAGTGCTGTGCACATTGAAGGCCTGGGAAGATCCGCAATATTGCAAAAACCGTCTCGGGCTCGATGCGGCGCTGGGCTCGATCGACCGCAGCAAGCTCAACGTCAAGGGCAGTTCACTGGCGGCGGGGCACCCGTTTGCCGCCACGGGCGGGCGCATCGTCGCCAACCTGGCGAAGTTGCTGGATGTGGCGGGCAAGGGGCGGGGACTGATTTCGATTTGCGCGGCGGGCGGGCAGGGTGTGACTGCGATCATCGAACGCTGAACACAAACAACTGTGGGAGGGGGGGGGGGGGGGGGGGGGGGGGGGGGGGGGGGTGAGGGGAAAAGGTGGGGTGTGGGGGCCCGGGCGGGGCCGGGGCCCCGCCCCCCCCCGCGCGGCGGGGAGGGGGGGGGAAGGTGGAGGGGGG
>NZ_JBGLYV010000006.1:0-107662 GCF_047304225.1 Pseudomonas sp. Pseusp3
GGGGGGGGGGGGGGGCCCCCCCCCCCCCCCCCCCCCCCCCCCCCCCCCCCCCCCCCCCCCGGGGGGGGGGGGGGCCCCCCCCCGCGAAAGCGTCCGTCAGAGCACTACATAACCATCAGGCTGCAGCGAAACGCTTATCCAGATAATCAATGATCACCTTGGACTCATACATCCAGGTAGTCTGGCCATTCTCTTCGATACGCAGGCACGGCACCTTGATCTTGCCGCCTTGCTCCAGCAGGGTCTGGCGATCCTGTTCGTTGTTCTTCGCATCGCGAAGGGCCACCGGCACATTCAGGCGGCGCAGGGTACGGCGGGTCTTCACGCAGAACGGGCAGGCGTGGAATTGATACAGGGTCAGACCCTTGGCGGCGGATTCGACCTGGGCCTGAGCGGCGGCAGGGCGCTTTTTCTTGCTCGGGCGCGTGATGAAGTCGATGAAGATGATCAGTTGGCCAAGGCCGACACGAAGCGCTTTTACGAACACGTTGAAAGCCTCACGGTGCAAATGAATAAGGGCGCGCAGCTTACCTGATTTTTTACGGGCGAAAAAAAACCGGCGATGAACGCCGGTTTTCTTCGTGCCGCGAATTACTTGATGAGGCTGAGGAATTCGCTGCGGGTGGCTGCATTCTCGCGGAACTCACCGAGCATCACCGAGGTGATCATCGTCGAATTCTGCTTCTCCACACCGCGCATCATCATGCACATGTGCTTGGCCTCGATCACCACCGCAACGCCCAGGGCGCCGGTGACTTGCTGGACCGCATCGGCGATCTGGCGGCTGAGGTTTTCCTGGATCTGCAGGCGGCGGGCGTACATGTCGACGATGCGCGCCACCTTCGACAGGCCCAGGACCTTGCCGCTCGGGATGTAGGCGACGTGAGCCTTGCCGATGAACGGCAGCAGGTGGTGTTCGCACAACGAGTACAACTCGATGTCCTTGACCAGCACCATTTCGCTGTTGTCGGAGCTGAACAGGGCACCGTTGGTGACCTCTTCCAGTGTCTGTTCATAGCCGCGGCAGAGGTACTGCATGGCTTTGGCGGCACGCTTGGGCGTGTCGAGCAGGCCCTCGCGGGAGACGTCCTCGCCCAGTTGGCCAAGGATCGCGGTGTAATTCTGTTCCAGGGACATGAAACTACCTGTGGGATTTTACGCAAAGGGCAAGGGTACGGTGGCGGACACGACGCTGCAAGCGTGGCGCATCAGCTTTACTCGTCGCGACCTTCCATCATGGTGCGTTTGAGCATGACGTAAACCGCTCCGGCACCGCCGTGTTTCGCCTGGCACGAGGTGAAGCCGAGCACCTGTGGATGCTGGCGCAGCCAGGTGTTGACGTGGCTCTTGATCATCGGCCGCTTGCCGTCCAGGCGTACCGCCTTGCCATGGGTGACGCGCACGCAGCGGATTTCGAACCGGGTTGCCTCGGCCAGGAACGCCCAGAGGGTTTCCCGGGCCTTTTCCACGCTCATGCCGTGCAGGTCGAGGCTGCCTTCGAACGGAATCTGTCCGGTCTTGAGCTTGCGCATCTGGCTTTCCTGCACGCCATCACGTGCCCACATCAGCTCGTCTTCAGGGCCGACGTCGATGACGAACTGATCGGACAGCCCGTCAACGGTGGTGGATTCGGTACGCACGCTGGCCGCCTGACGCAGCTTGGCAATCTGCGCGCGGTCAGCCTTGGGTTTGCCGGTTTCGGCGCGATCGTGCTTGATCGGCTTGACGCCTTGGAGCGCGCTCTTGAACAGGGATAAATCGTCGTCTTGCATGTCAGCCTCCGCGAAGGGCGGCCAGTTTACCCAACTCGAAGCGAATCGGGCGCGACAAAAATGCGCGCGACGTTTGGCTCAGTCGTGTTTTTTCATCAGGTGCGGGGACATGGCCAGTTCCCGCGACTGTCGCGAGCGACGACGGCAACGGCGCCACAGCCAGACCCCGAGGTACAGCACGAACAGGCCGATGACCAGGATCACGGCAGCCCCGGTGCGGCTTGTGTTCAATTCACCCAGGGCAGGTGCGTGGCCGAGCAGGCTGGCGGTACCGGCCATGGCGAGCAACACGCCGCACATCGCCAGCAATGCCGCGAACGTCGCGCCGATTCGAAAACGCCAGTTTTTTTGGCCTTTGGGCCGCAAGCGGCGAGCGTCAAAACCATCGGATAACTTCATTCCGACCTTCCTCAATGGGTATCGGCCCTTCGACCGGGAGTTGACCGGGATGTTCCTGAGGCTAAGACAATTATGGCAAATGAGAGATTTTTGCGGATGAGCGGCGTATCAGGCCGCTCATTGAGCGTCGATCAGATCAGTTCACAGGTCAGCGCGAGGGTGGCGAAGTTGTCGCCCATGATCGCCATTTCCGTCTGGTGAACGTGTTCGGCACTGAGCACTTTGCCCTTGTAAGGCAGGTCGCGGGTGGCGCAGGCGTCTTCCACCAGGGTGCAGCGGAAGCCCAGGTTCTTGGCCGCGCGCACCGTGGTGCTGACACTGGAGTGGCTCATGAAACCGCAGACGATCAGGTCGAGGGCGCCGAGGTCTTCCAGGCGTTTTGCCAGTTCGGTGCCGTGAAAGGCGCTTGGCAACAATTTACCGATGACGGTTTCACCACTCTGTGGCTCCAGGCCCGCAATGAACTCACCACCTACGCCCTGGGGGTTGAACAACCCGCCGAGTGTGCCGAGGTGGCGGACATGCACGATCGGTCGGCCGGCTGCACGGGCAGCGGCGAGCAATTGCTTGATGTTGGCGACTGCTTCATCCATGCCACTCAGGGCCAGGGGACCGCTGAGGTATTCTTTCTGGGCATCGATGATGACCAGCGTTGCATGGCTCAGATTGGCCGCTGCATAACCGCGGCCGCTGAGTTGAAACATCGTTTTTGGAACGGACATTCTGGGGCTCCTTGGAGTGGGGCTTTTGCGACATTGTCCTCTGGCTGAGCGGTTCTGTGAATCGCTACGATCGTAGGTGCCGTCGTTGCTGGCCTGTAGCCTTGTCAATAGTCGCATTTTGTTCAATAGCCAGGCGAAAAAACGGATAACTCCTACAGTTGAGTCGGAAGTTTTCCCGCGTCGTCGTGGCGCCGTTTGACTGGTAGAATCCCCCGTCGATTTTTCTGGAGTTTGCCGTCGTGATCACTTCCCGCCTTCGCACCCTGCGTGACCATATCCGTTGGGCTGTCAGCCGCTTCCATGGGGAGGATCTGTTTTTTGGCCATGGTACCGACAACGCCTGGGACGAAGCCCGTCAGTTGGTGTTGGGTGCGTTGCACTTGCCTTGGGAAATCGCCGACAGTTACCTCGACTGCAATCTGGAAGACGACGAACTGGTCCACCTGCAGAACTTGCTCAAACGTCGTATCGAAGAACGGGTGCCTACCGCGTATCTGCTGGGCGAGGCCTGGTTCTGTGGCATGTCGTTCATCGTCGATGAGCGCGTGCTGATCCCGCGCTCACCCATTGGCGAACTGATCGAAAATCGTTTTACGCCGTGGCTGGCTGCCGAGCCGGCGCGGATTCTCGACCTGTGCACCGGTTCCGGTTGCATCGGCATCGCCTGCGCCTACGAGTTCCAGCATGCCGAGGTGGTGTTGGCGGACCTGTCGTTCGAAGCGCTGGAAGTGGCTAACCAGAACATTGAGCGCCACGGCGTCGATCAGCGCGTGTACACGGTGCAGGGCGACGGTTTTGACGGCTTGCCGGGGCAACGTTTCGACTTGATCGTGTCGAACCCGCCCTACGTCGATGCCGAAGATTTTGCCGACATGCCGGACGAGTACCAGCACGAACCGGAACTGGGCCTGGCCTGCGGTGACGACGGTTTGAACCTGGTGCGGCGCATGCTTGCCGAAGCGGCGGATCATCTGACCGAGAAGGGCCTGCTGATTGTCGAAGTGGGCAACAGCCAGGTGCACGTCGAGGCGTTGTACCCGGAAGTCGACTTTGCCTGGCTGGAGTTCGAGCGTGGTGGCCATGGTGTGTTCATGCTGTCGGCCGAACAGTGCCGCGTTCATCAGACTCTATTCGCTTCCCGCGTCTGACCGCGATCATTGTGGCGAGGGGGCTTGCCCCCGTTCGGCGGCGAAGCCGTCGTAAACCCTGCTCCCAGGATTACCTGACACACCTGGTCAGCTGATTTCAGGGCTGCTTCGCAGCCCAACGGGGGCAAGCCCCCTCGCCACAAAGTGCAGTAACTTAAAGCTTTACCGGTGCGTGGCAATCCAGATCAGCAACCCCGCCTGAAACACCGCAAACGCCACCAGGCAAGTAATGGTAAAGCGCAGCCCGGCGTCTTCGCGTTTGTATTTGCTGACTTTCTCTTCGTGTTTCTTGAGTTTGACTTCCTGCTCGGCCAGGTTCTGCTCGGCTTGCTGAAGCATCTGCGCCGCTTCGAGAATTTCCACGACCTGCAGTTTTTCGCTGTTCCAGTCGCCAGTCAGGTCGCTGAGCTGGACCGGCTTGACGCTGCCTTTCAAATGCTGGGCATCGGCATACGCCACGTCGAAACCGTGCACGCGCAAAAAATGATCGCGGCGCAGGCGGGTGTCTTCGTTCAGCGCATCCTTGTTGTTCAGGTCAAAGCCGTCGACGGTATAGGTCGGCCAGCGCTTCTTCGCCCAGTTGATGCCCTGGGCCGCCAGGAACCGGCCAATGCCACGGTTCAGCGGTTCAACCTGCAAGCCGCTTTGCGGGCCGAAATGTACGCGCTTGTCGGCGTGATCGACCCACACGTCCAGATGATTCTGTTCCTTGCGTACGCGCTGGCCGGGCAGGGTGATGCTCATGCGCATCAGGCTGTGCTCCTTGTCGTTGCGCTCGGCATAGCCGAACTCGACAAATCGCAATGGGCGCCCGCCTGTGTTGCGGTCAGTCTGCAGCGGTGACAGACGGAGCATCTTGTGGTGCTCGACGTGGACGTCCGCCCAGGGCAGCTCGACCGCTGGCGGTGCGTCTTGTTCAGCGGTGGTGTCGGGTGAAGTCTGGGTGTCAGTCATAACGGCGAGATCCTGTCCAAGCTCGGCTTGTCGCCAACCAATGTGGTGGCGACAAAGGCTTATCGGCCGTTTTTTTCAAGACTGGAGGGCCAGGGGGCGTGAAAACTGGTTGAGAACGCCCCCTACAGCGGTCAACTGGTGCGAAGTCCGTCAATAAACCCGAGGATTCGCGTGCCCAGTTCTGCCGCCAGGGGTAATTGCGGGTCTTTATAGGAAGCCAGTTGGCGTTTGACGTCGTTGGGCACGATGCGCATGACGTGGTTCATGCCCTCGATCAGCGCCAGTTCGGCGTCCGGTTTGGCCGCCTTGAGCAGCCTTGCGTCATTGACGCCGACCTGGATGTCGTTGCTGCCCTGGATGATCAGCGCGGGCATCTTCAGCCTGGCAAACGCTGCGGCCGGGTCCTGGCGGAACAGGGAAATCAGGTACGGCTGCACGCTCGGACGGAAAATCGCCTGCAACGGTGGCGGCACGTTGTCGTCGGGTTTCCCGGCCTTGAGGCTGTCGAGCAACTCATTGCTGCGCAGCATCAGCGGCGGTGGCAGGCGATTGCCCAGTTGCTGGCGGATAACCTGATCAACCGGTCTTGCGCTGCCCGAGACAGAAATCACCGCGTCGGCATCAATGCCGGGCGCTGCGAGGCTGGCGATCAAGGCGCCCTCGCTATGACCCAGCATGATCAGCTTGCCAAAACGCGGATCGGCCTTGAGCTTGTGGCCCCAGGCTTGGGCGTCGGCGACATAGGCGTCCACGGTCAGGTTGCGTTCATCCGGTGTGGCCGCCAGGCTCGCGGCAACACCGCGTTTGTCGTAGCGCACACTGGCGATGTTGTGTTTGGCCAGTACCCAGGCCAGCCGCTTGAGGCTGTCATTGCGCCCGCCGTCGGTGTTGTTTCCGTCACGATCAGTAGGGCCGGAGCCGGAAATGATCAGGACAACCGGCACGGGTTCGTCGGATTTTGGCAGCAACAGCGAGCCGAAAAGCTCGCCGGTACCGGTATCCAGCGAGATCGGTCGTTGCAGGACGGTCGCCTGGGCGAAGCCGGAAATCAGGGTAAGGCTCAAGGCTAGAACTCGCAGCATCATCGCGCCATCATCAAGAAGATGCCGGTTGGACTCACCGGCACCCATAAGGTTCGAGGATGAACTACTTGGGTAGCCTGCGTATACTGGCGCGCATTACGTATTCAGGTTCATTTCACGGAGCGTCCTGCATGTCCGGCAATACCTACGGCAAGCTGTTCACTGTCACCACCGCTGGCGAAAGCCATGGTCCGGCGTTGGTCGCCATTGTCGATGGCTGCCCGCCGGGCCTGGAGATATCCCTGGAGGATCTGCAGCGTGACCTGGACCGTCGCAAGCCCGGCACCAGCCGCCACACCACCCAGCGTCAGGAAGCCGACGAAGTCGAAATCCTCTCTGGCGTGTTCGAAGGCCGCACCACCGGTTGCGCCATCGGCCTGTTGATCCGCAACACCGACCAGAAGTCCAAGGATTACTCGGCGATCAAGGATCTGTTCCGCCCGGCCCACGCCGACTACACCTACCACCACAAGTACGGTGAGCGCGACTACCGCGGCGGCGGTCGCAGTTCGGCCCGTGAAACGGCGATGCGCGTAGCGGCGGGGGCGATTGCAAAAAAATACCTGGCGAGCCAGGGCATCGTCATTCGTGGCTACATGAGCCAGCTCGGGCCGATTGAAATTCCGTTCAAGACCTGGGAATCGGTCGAGCAGAACGCCTTCTTCAGCCCGGATCCGGACAAAGTGCCGGAACTGGAAGCCTACATGGACCAGTTGCGCCGCGACCAGGATTCGGTCGGCGCGAAAATCACGGTGGTCGCCGAAGGCGTGATGCCGGGCCTGGGCGAGCCGATCTTCGACCGCCTCGATGCCGAACTGGCCCATGCGCTGATGAGCATCAATGCGGTCAAGGGCGTGGAAATCGGTGCCGGTTTCGCCAGCGTCGCCCAGCGTGGCACCGAGCATCGCGATGAAATGACCCCGCAAGGTTTTCTCAGCAATAATGCGGGGGGCATTCTCGGCGGTATTTCCTCCGGTCAGCCGATCGTTGCGCACCTGGCGCTGAAGCCGACGTCGAGCATCACCACGCCGGGCCGCTCCATCGACATCCATGGCAACCCGGTGGAAGTGATCACCAAGGGGCGTCACGACCCGTGCGTCGGCATCCGCGCCACGCCGATCGCCGAGGCGATGATGGCCATCGTGCTGATGGATCACCTGCTGCGTCACCGCGGGCAGAACGCCGATGTGCGTGTGAGCACGCCGGTGCTGGGTCAGCTCTGAATGGCTGACTTCACAGTCGCAGCCGTCTGATGGCGACTGCGGCGCTCCCGTACTGGCGGCTCTCCAGTTTCTATCTGTTCTATTTCGCCTTGCTCGGTTCTACAGCGCCGTTTCTGGCGCTGTATTTCGATCACCTCGGATTCAGTGCCGCGCGCATCGGCGAGCTGGTGGCGATCCCGATGCTGATGCGTTGCGTGGCGCCGAACATCTGGGGCTGGCTGGGCGACTACACCGGCCGGCGGCTGGCCATCGTGCGCTTCGGTGCGATGTGCACGCTGCTGACCTTTTCACTGATTTTCGTCAGCAAGACCTACGCCTGGCTGGCGATGGTCATGGCCTTGCATGCGTTTTTCTGGCATGCGGTGTTGCCACAATTCGAAGTCATCACCCTGGCACATTTGCAGGGGCAGACCTCGCGCTACAGCCAGATTCGCCTGTGGGGCTCGATCGGTTTCATCATCACCGTGGTCGCGCTGGGCCGGCTGTTCGAATGGCTGAGCCTGGACATCTACCCGGCGGCGCTGGTGCTGATCTTGGCTGGCATCGTGCTCAGCAGCCTGTGGGTGCCCAATGCCCAACCGGCGCCGGGCAACCGGGTGGCGGGGGAAGGATTCCTCAAGCAATTGCGCAGCCCCGGCGTGCTGGCGTTTTACGTATGCGTGGCGCTGATGCAGATGAGCCACGGGCCGTATTACACCTTTTTGACCCTGCACCTTGAGCGACTGGGTTACAGCCGTGGCGTGATCGGCATGCTCTGGGCGGTCGGCGTTGTCGCCGAGGTCCTGATGTTTCTGGCCATGAGCCGGATCCTCGCGCGCGTCTCGCTGCGCCGGGTGCTGATGGCCAGCTTTCTGCTGGCGGCGTTGCGTTGGCTGTTGCTGGGTTCGCTCGCGGAGTTTCTTTGGGTGCTGCTGTTTGCCCAGGTGCTGCACGCGGCGACATTCGGCAGCTTTCACGCCGCTGCCATTCAATTCGTGCAACGTAGCTTCGGTGCGCGCCAGCAAGGCCAGGGCCAGGCGTTGTACGCCGCACTGGCCGGCACCGGTGGCGCATTGGGCGCGTTGTACGCCGGTTACAGCTGGAACGCCCTCGGCGCGGCATGGACCTTTAGTATTGCCAGTCTCGCAGCCGTTGCGGCTGCCGTTATCATTGCCACATGTATGCAAGAGGACAGGCCATGAGCCTTACCCGTGAACACCTCGCCCAGGAAATCATCGACGCCGGGCGTTTTCTGTACGGCCGCGGCTGGTCGCCGGCCACCAGCAGCAATTACTCGACCCGCCTGTCGCCGACCGAAGCCTTGCTGACCGTGTCCGGCAAGCACAAGGGTCAACTCGGCATGGACGATGTGCTGGCCACTGACCTGTCGGGCAACAGCCTGGAACCGGGCAAGAAACCGTCCGCAGAAACCCTGTTGCACACCCAGCTCTACAGCTGGCGCCCAGAGATCGGTGCCGTGCTGCACACCCACTCGGTGAATGCCACCGTGCTGTCGCGCCTGACACCACAAGACTTCATCGAGTTCGAAGACTATGAACTGCAAAAAGCCTTCAGCGGTGTGACGACCCACGAATCCCGGGTGCGCGTGCCGATTTTCGACAACGACCAGGACATTGCGCGCCTGGCCGCCAAGGTGCAGCCTTGGCTCGACGCCCATCCCGATTGCGTCGGCTACCTGATCCGCGGTCATGGCCTGTACACCTGGGGGGCGCGCATGAGCGATGCCTTGCGGCAGATCGAGGCCTTTGAATTCTTGTTCGAGTGCGAGTTGAAGACGCGCTCGCTCTTTAACCGTAACGCATGAACCGTTAAGGAGTTGCCACGATGAGCAGCCTGTCCGTTTATCACGTCTCCAGCCCTGAAATGCCCAACAAGGTGCTGACCCATTTCGAAGACATCGCCTCGACCCTGGCCGAGCAGGGCGTGCGCTTCGACCGCTGGCAAGCGGCGGCGAAGATCCAGCCGGGCGCCACTCAGGAAGAAGTGATTGCCGCCTACCAGGAGCAGATCGACAAGCTGATGACCGAACACGGTTACGTTACCGTCGATGTGATCAGCCTCAACAGCGATCACCCGCAAAAAGCCGAACTGCGTGCCAAGTTCCTCGACGAACATCGCCACGGCGAAGACGAAGTACGATTTTTCGTTGCAGGCCGTGGCTTGTTTACCCTGCACATCGACGATTACGTCTACGCGGTCCTGTGCGAGAAAAACGACCTGATCTCGGTGCCGGCCGGTACCAAACACTGGTTCGACATGGGCGAACATCCGCATTTCGTCGCGATCCGTCTGTTCAACAACCCGGAAGGCTGGGTGGCCAACTTCACCGGCGAAGACATCGCCAGCCAATTCCCGCGTCTTGAGGACTGAGTCGATGCCGATCAAAGCGATTCTCACCGACATCGAAGGCACCACCAGCGCGGTGAGTTTTGTGTTCGACGTGCTGTTCCCTTATGCCGCCAAACACTTGCCGGCGTTTGTCCGTCAGCACGCCGAACGCGCCGACGTGGCAGAACAACTGGCTGCCGTGCGCCGCGACAGCAATGAAGCGAATGCTGACGTGGAGCGGGTCATCGGGATCCTGCTGGGCTGGATTGCCGAAGACCGCAAGGCCACGCCGTTGAAAGCGTTGCAGGGAATGGTCTGGGAGCAGGGCTACCAGGCCGGGCAACTGAAAGGCCACGTCTACCCCGACGCCGTCGAAGCGCTGAAGCACTGGCACCAGGACGGCTATCAACTGTTCGTTTATTCCTCGGGCTCGATCCAGGCGCAGAAGTTGATCTTCGGCTGCTCGGAGGCGGGGGATTTGACGCCGCTGTTCGGCGGCTACTTCGATACGACGTCAGGGCCAAAACGCGAGGCGCAGTCCTACGCCAACATCACCCAGGCGATCCAGGTCGAAGCGGAGCACATTCTGTTTTTGTCGGACATCGTCGAAGAACTCGACGCAGCGCGCGCGGCGGGTATGGCCACTTGCGGCCTGGCCCGTGAGGGCGGGGAGCTGGTGGGGCATGTCACTGTGGACAGCTTTGCGCGGATAAATCCTTCAGCCTTCTAAACACCGGACAACTTGTGGGAGCGGGCTTGCTCGCGAAGAGGGTGTGTCATTCAACGATGATGTTGACTGAAACACCCTCTTCGCGAGCAAGCCCGCTCCCACATTGGTTTTTTACAGCGAGTGATAGGTCGGCAGGGCAAACCGTTGCTGGCTTTGCAGCAGGGAAATCTGCGGCAGTTCACTGGCCTGTTCCGCGAGGTCGCGGCGAATCGCACTGATGACCCACATCAGTTGGTCGCCATTGTGCAATTGCTGGTAAGAGATCGAGCGCTTGAATTCTCTGCCGTCGTCGCTGCACAAGGTCAGCAGGATCCCGCCATCAGGGCGGTCCTGGGTAGTGACTGCGAAGTTGGAGAACAGGGACGAAAATTTTTCCTGGATAAGGCTCATGTCTTTCAGCTCCGTGATGACTTGAATGGCAAGCATGGGGAGGCTGTTGCAGCCTTTGTGCCAGTAAATTCAGTTGAGTAATATTGTTAAAAATCAATAAGTTAGGTTTTTCAGTGTTTTTTGCTTTCGTGCAATCTGCATGAATGGCCATCGTGCATCCTGCATTTTGCAGGTATGTCGGCGACTCGATGGAACCAATTGGCGTGCACGGGATCACCTTCGCGCAGCGCAGTCGCAGATCAAGATCGCAGATACAAAACATTTCAAAAACCGCGTGTACAGCTCAAGAACCGTTGACGTATTTTCGGGCTCAGTCATCGCCGCCCGACAATAAAAAAACATCGAACGGGAGCAATCATGAGCCGTACGTCGAACGACACGATTACCTGGGGCATGATGCTCCGCAAGCTGCCTTCCATTGCCAAAGCCATCCCCCGGGTGGTGAAGGGCATGAAGGTCGCCAACGTCACGGACCCGACCCAGGCGTGTGGTTTGGGCTGGTGTTTCGAGCAAGCCACGTTGCGCAACCCGGATGGCCCGGCGCTGTTGCAAGACGACGTGAGGCTCAGTTACTCCGAGGTCAACCAATGGGCCAACCGCATTGCCCATCACCTGATCGGCCAAGGCATCTGCAAGGGGGATGTGGTGGCGGTCTTCATCGAGAACCGCCCGGAACTGCTGGTGACGATTCTGGCGGTGGCCAAGGTCGGCGCGGTCAGTGCGCTGCTCAATACCTCGCAGACCCGCGACACCCTGGTGCACAGTGTGAATCTGGTGTCTCCGGTGGCGATCATTGTCGGTGAGGAGTTGGTCCCGGCGTACCTGGCGGTTCGTGATCGGGTGTCGATCAAGGCTGACCGAACCTGGTTCGTCGCCGATCGGGACACTTCTCGCCAACCGGGTATCGCGCCTGAAGGTTTCATCAACCTGATGACCGTCAGTCTCGATGATGCCAGCGACAACCCGGCCAGCAGCCAGCAGATTTTCTTCGACGATCCCTGCTTTTATATCTACACATCGGGCACCACGGGGCTGCCCAAGGCCGGCGTGTTCAAGCATGGCCGCTGGATGCGCAGCTCGGCGAGTTTCGGCATGATCGCCCTGGACATGCACCCGGACGATGTCGTCTATTGCACCTTGCCGCTGTACCACGCCACGGGACTTTGCGTGTGCTGGGGGGCGGCCGTCAGTGGTGCCAGCGGGTTTGCCATCCGCCGCAAATTCAGCGCCAGCCAGTTCTGGAACGACGTGCGCAAGTACCGGGCGACCACCATCGGTTATGTCGGCGAACTGTGCCGCTACCTGGTCGATCAACCGCCCAGCGCCGACGACAGCCGGCACGATGTGAAGAAGATGATCGGCAACGGCCTGCGCCCCGGCGCCTGGAACGAGTTCAAGACCCGCTTTGCGGTGAATCACATCTGTGAGCTGTACGCCGCCAGCGACGGCAATATCGGGTTCACCAACATTCTGAATTTCGACAACACCATCGGTTTTTCCCTGATGTCCTGGGAACTGGTGGCGTACGACCACGACAGCGGCGCGCCGATTCGTGGGGCCAACGGCCTGATGCGCAAGGTCGCCAAGGGCGAGCAGGGGCTGTTGCTGGCAAAAATCTACGACAAGGCCCCGCTGGATGGCTACACCGATCCGCAGAAAACCGCCAAGGTCGTGCTCCACGATGTGTTCGAGCAGGGCGACCGTTACTACAACACCGGCGATCTGTTGCGCAACATCGGCTTTGGTCATGCACAGTTCGTCGACCGCCTGGGTGATACCTACCGCTGGAAGGGTGAAAACGTGTCGACCACGGAGGTCGAAAACATCCTCCTGAAACACCCGAGTATTTCCGAAGCCGTGGCCTATGGCGTGGAAATCCGCAATACCAATGGTCGGGCCGGGATGGCGGCGATTACCCCCGCCGAATCCCTGGCAACCCTGGACTTCAGTGAACTGCTGGCCTTTGCCCGTGAGCAAATGCCGGCTTATGCGGTGCCAATGTTCCTGCGGGTGAAAGTGAAAATGGAAACCACCGGGACTTTCAAGTATCAGAAGACCCGACTCAAGGACGAGGCCTTCGACCCGGGTAAAACCGGTGATGATCCTATATATGCCTGGCTGCCGGGGACCCAGACGTATGTGCAGGTCACAGAACATTTGTTGTCTGACATTCAGGGCGGCAAGTACCGCTATTGAATCTGGCTATGGCAGCCCATGAGAAAAAACAAGTGACAGTGCCAGGGTGGCTCGGGAAACTGTCGGCTTTTACGAATGACAGAGAAGGGAGTACCCAATGTCAGACAAAAGCCGCCAGATGACCCCCGAAGAAGCCGCTGAATTTGCCGAACAGGTATTCAACAAGGCACGGGAGGGCGATGCGGCGATGATGGCCGCGCTGCTGACCAAGGGGTTACCGCCGAACCTGCGTAACCACAAGGGCGATACCTTGCTGATGCTGGCCGCGTACCACGGCCATGTGGAAACGGTAAAAGTCCTGCTGGAGCACAAGGCCGACCCGGAGATCCGCAACGACAACGGACAGAGTCCGATTGCCGGCGCCGCCTTCAAGGGCGACCTGGCGGTGATCAAGGCCTTGGTCGACGGCGGTGCGCAGGTTGAAGGTTCGTCCTTCGATGGCCGCACGGCGCTGATGATGGCGGCGATGTTCAACCGTGTCGAAGTGGTCGATTACCTGATCAGCAAGGGCGCCGACCCGAAAGCCAGGGACGCCAATGGCATCACCGCGCTGGACGCGGCGAAAACCATGGGCGCTTCCGATGTCGTTGCGCACCTGGAAAAACTGCTGGGCTGACGCAGGGCCTTGTGGCGAGGGGGCGCTCACTACAGGTCCACATTTGCGCTATCCTTCGCGCCCTCAATATTCCCCTCGCTACAGGATCCGCCCCATGAAAGCCGCACTCGTCGAACTCATCAGCAAAATCAGCTCCGGGTGCATGGGCGAAGACGAAATCCTCAAGGTCGCAGACGAAGCGGCGCAGGCCTACGCCGATCCGCAGGCTTTTCTGACCGCCAATCCGGACATCAACTACGACGACAGCTTCCCGATCCCGCTGGGTGAGTGGGTGGTGGTCGGCAGCCTGCCGGAAACGGTGCTGTTGCAGGCTGACACCTACATGGACCTGTTCGCCCAGGTTGTCGCCTCGTTCGGCCCGGGTGTGGATTTCAATCTCAAGCCCAAGCAGCTGGCCAGGACCGAAGCCCTGACCGCACTCAACCGCATCCAGGTGCAGATGAGCAGCCTGAACAAGGAAAACGGTGGCTACACACTGATGAACTTCAGCCAGTTGCTCGATGACGAGTTGCAGGTGGTGCTGGTCTACGGCAATGACGTGCCACGCGTGCTGGAATTGTGCGCTGAAGTCGGCATCGCCGCCGCGCCATCCCTGGAAGCCCTGAAAGTGGCGATCCACGTTTGATAGCCAAATACTGTCAATAAAGCGGAGCCCTCGCGACGACCGTCTATCCTGAGAGGGCAAATCACTCTTCAGGAGCGTCACCATGGGTTCCACGTTCAACAGCCTGGTTGCCTTGATCATTTTTGTCCTGGACATCTGGGCCATCATCAACGTATTCAAAAGTAGCGCCGAGACCGGGATGAAAATCCTCTGGGTACTGTTGATCGCGCTGTTGCCGGTGCTGGGACTGATCATCTGGGCCATCGCCGGGCCACGGGGCAATGTCAAACTCTGACGGATTTCCCGCAAACAACTCCGGCCCTGTGGGAGCGGGCTTGCTCGCGAAGAACGATTACGCGGTTCGCCGACAAACCGAGTTGCCTACTTCGCGAGCAAGCCCGCTCCCACAGGATTGTGGCAAGTCGAACAACTGAGGTTCGACCTGTCATGTTCCGCGACGTAGAATGCGCGCCTTTCCCGGTCAATCGAGACAATCGATTGGCCATCATGGGCGGGTAACCGTCCGTTGCCACCCGCATTCATCGGAGCACTTCCCATGAGCAACACCCCTGCCAGCGACTACCTGGAAACCCTCTACGAAGGCTACGGCCAGCGTTTTCGCATGGATAAACTGCTGCACGAAGTGCGCACCGAACACCAGCACCTGGTGATCTTCGAGAACCCGCGCATGGGCCGGGTGATGGCGCTGGACGGTGTGATTCAGACCACCGAAGCCGACGAATTCATTTATCACGAAATGCTGACCCACGTGCCGATCCTCGCCCATGGCAGCGCCAGGCGCGTGCTGATCATCGGCGGCGGCGACGGCGGCATGTTGCGTGAAGTGGCCAAGCACCGTGGTGTCGAGCACATCACCATGGTCGAGATCGACGGCACCGTGGTCGACATGTGCAAGGAATTCCTGCCGAACCACTCCAAGGGGGCATTCGATGATCCGCGTCTGAACCTGGTGATCGACGACGGCATGCGTTTCGTCGCCACCACCACCGAAAAGTTCGACGTGATCATTTCCGACTCCACCGACCCGATCGGACCGGGGGAAGTGCTGTTCTCGGAAAACTTCTACCAGGCCTGCCGCCGCTGCCTGAACGAAGGCGGCATTCTGGTGACCCAGAACGGCACGCCGTTCATGCAGATCGAAGAAGTGAAGACCACCGCCGGTCGCCTGCGCAGCCTGTTCCCGGACTGGCACTTCTACCAGGCCGCCGTGCCGACCTATATCGGTGGCTCGATGACCTTCGCCTGGGGTGCCACCAATACCGCTTATCGCAAGTTGTCCCGCGAAACCCTGCAACAGCGCTTCACGGGCAGCGGCATCATCACCCGCTACTACAATCCAGAAATCCACATCGGTGCCTTTGCCTTGCCGCAATACGTATTGCAGGCAGTGAACAAGCCAAGCAACGACTGATCTTTCAGTCCGCGCACGAAACCTGTGGGAGCGGGCTTGCTCGCGAAGAGGGAGGGTCAGTTGAAAACAAGTCGGCTGACACACCGCTTTCGTCGGAACGCCGCCCGGAGCAAGCCCGCTCCCACATGGCTGCGCTTGACGGGTTAAAGCGGGTGTCGGGAGAGATTTTCACATCCGTCGATATGTTTGATCTGGCGGAACAATTAGCCAGCTAACAAGGTCGAGATAGAGGTGAACCCATCAATGGGGTTTATCGAGGAGGCACCAATGCAAAAGTGGAAAGTCACTTTCGTGGATGATCATGGCGAAACCGTCAACGAAGTCTTCGAGTGCATCGAGCGCCCGGACTACGAGCGTGCCGCCAGGCTCATCAAGGCCAGGCTTCTTCCTGTCGCTGCCGAACTGGATCTGAACGATCTGGAAGGGCGGACCACTGATGCGAGCGTCAAAGAACTCAAGGCGCAGAACAGCATTCAAATCCTCGGTATTGCTCCAATCTGAACGACACCTGTCGCATTCAAATCCAGACCTTGGCAGAGGCTCTATCTTGGGGCTACTCTGCAAGCGAGATCAGCGAATGAATCGCTAAGGTCTGGTCTTGTCAGCTCCATGCTTGTTTCCCGCCGGCACATCGGTTGCCGTCGCTCGCGCTGTTCGGTTGCGGGTGAGGGAGTACGGAAAGTCTATCCATCGTTTTGAGGAGGACGTTTCATGAGCACAGCCTATCAAGAAGACATCAGCAGCAGCGTACTGCGCCGCATGAAAGAAGGCGGTTTTGACTTTTCGCGGTTTCATCCCATCGAGTTCTACGCCATTTTCCCGGACGAGGAGCGGGCACGCAGGGCGGCAGGTCATTTCCACCGTGGTGAATCCCTGGATGCGCAAATCAGTGTGCGCGACGACGGCGCCTGGGCGCTGGAACTGTGCAAAGTCATGTATGCCACCTACGACGACATCGGCGATTTCGAACAGGGTTTCGAAGCGGTGGTCGAGCCGTTGGGCGGCATCATCGAAGGCTGGGGTGTGAAACAGGAGGTACGAGGGCGACTCGCATAACCTTATGAACAGTGACAATTGGCAATGACGGCCGACCTTCGGGTTGGCCGTTTTCATTTTCGCCGCCAGGACATTGAACACAATCCGGTAGAAGCTGGCTTGCCAGCGAAGGCGTCCTCGAAGAGTAACCCATGACTTGCTGGCCCCATCGCCAGCAAGCTGGCTCCTACGGACTATGCTGGTGACAGGCGATCACTACGCCTTGCAATGAAGCGGGGGCGATCAGGTTGGGGCATTTGTCGCACAGGATTGGTGCGGTGCGTGCGTCTTGATTATCCAACCGATTGAAATTTAAGCGTTTATGCCGATGGCACGGGCCTTGCGAAGGTCTGGACGTCCGAGTGACAAGGAGTACGGCATGATCCGCACCTATTTTGATGAGATGTACGATGCCGGCGGCCTGGTCCGCCCGCATTATCGGGAGTTTGCCCGTTGGCTGGCCGAGACGCCTGACGAGCTTCTGGCACAACGGCGACGCGAGGCCGATCTGTTGTTTCATCGCGCCGGGATTACTTTCACACTCTACGGAGACGAGCAGGGCACTGAGCGCCTGATTCCGTTCGACACCATCCCGCGCAGCATTCCTGCCAGTGAATGGCGGGTCGTCGAGCGCGGCTGCATCCAGCGGGTCAAGGCGTTGAACATGTTCCTCGCCGACCTTTACCACGAGCAGCGCATCATCAAGGCCGGCATCATTCCGGCCGAACAGGTGCTGGCCAACGAGCAGTACCAGTTGGCGATGCAGGGTCTGGACCTGCACCGCGATATCTACTCGCATATCTCCGGGGTCGACCTGGTACGCGACGGCGACGGCACCTACTACGTGCTCGAAGACAATCTGCGCACGCCCAGCGGCGTCAGCTACATGCTTGAAGACCGCAAGATGATGATGCGCCTGTTCCCCGAACTGTTCGCGGCGCAACGCATCGCTCCTATCGACCACTACCCGAACCTGCTGCTCGACACCCTGAAAAGCTCAAGCCCCATCGACAACCCGAGCGTGGTGGTGCTGACACCCGGCCGCTTCAACAGCGCGTTCTTCGAGCATGCGTTCCTGGCGCGGGAAATGGGTGTGGAGCTGGTGGAGGGCGCGGACCTGTTCGTGCGTGACGACAAGGTCTACATGCGCACCACCGACGGGCCGAAAGCGGTCGACGTGATTTATCGTCGCCTCGACGACGCTTTCCTCGATCCGCTGGCCTTCAACCCGGAGTCAATGCTCGGCGTGCCGGGGCTGCTGTCGTCCTACCGCTCCGGCAACGTGGTGCTGGCCAATGCCATCGGCACGGGGGTGGCGGACGATAAGTCGGTGTATCCGTTCGTTACCGACATGATCCGTTTCTACCTCGACGAAGAGCCGATCCTGAAGAACGTGCCGACCTGGCAATGCCGTAACCCTTCTGAACTTTCCCACGTGCTGGCCAATCTTCCAGAACTGGTGGTCAAGGAAACCCAGGGTTCCGGCGGGTACGGAATGCTGGTGGGGCCGGCGGCGACGGCGGCGGAAATCGAAGCCTTCCGCGCGCGGATCATCGCCAAGCCCCATGCGTATATCGCCCAACCGACGCTGTCGCTGTCGACCTGTCCGACCTTTGTCGAAAACGGCATTGCACCACGCCATATCGACTTGCGGCCGTTTGTCCTGTCGGGTCGTGAAACCCGGGTCGTGCCCGGCGGTTTGACCCGTGTCGCCCTGCGCGAAGGCTCCCTGGTGGTCAACTCCTCCCAGGGTGGCGGAACCAAGGACACCTGGGTGGTCGAGGATTAAAGGAAGCCTGCCATGTTAAGTAGAACTGCCTCGGATTTGTATTGGATGTCGCGTTACCTGGAGCGGGCGGAAAACCTCGCACGGATGCTCGACATCAGCTATTCGCTGTCGCTGATGCCGCAAGACGGTCGTGGCGACGGTTTGCACGAATTGGCCATGCCGCTGTTGATCACCGGCACCCTGGACGATTACCTGGAGCGCCATGGCGAACTGCATGCCGAACGGCTGCTGCATTTCTTCGCCCTGGATGCGGCCAACCCGGCGAGCATCTACAGTTGTCTCGGTGCGGCACGGGCCAGCGCCCATGCGGTGCGTGGGCGCATCACCGCCGACATGTGGGAAAACATTAACGCCACCTGGCTGGAAATTCGCGGTATTGCCGAGCAGGGCCTCAGTCGCTACGGCATGAGCCGTTTCTGCGAGTGGATCAAGGAACGTTCCCACCTGTTCCGGGGCGCGTCCTACGGCACCATCATGCGTAACGATGCGTTTCGCTTCATTCGTCTGGGGACCTTCATCGAACGGGCGGACAACACTTTGCGCCTGCTCGATGCCCGCTACGAAATGGCCGGCGATCAGGCCGAAGCCGTCAGCGATGGCACCGCTCACGCGTATTACCAGTGGAGTGCGTTGTTGCGGGCGTTGTCGTCGTTCGAGGCCTACACGGAAATCTACCGCGACGCCCCCGGCGCCCGGCATGTCGCCGAACTGCTGTTGCTGCGGGCGGATGTACCGCGATCCCTGCGCGCCTGCACCGAAGAAATCGACCAGATCCTCGCGCAATTGCCAGGGGCCAATGGTCGCCCCGCACAACGCCTGGCGGCAGAAATGGACGCGCGCCTGCGCTACACCGGCATCCATGAAATTCTCGAAGAAGGCCTGCACGCCTGGCTGACCGAGTTCATCCCGCTGGTGCGCCAGTTGGGTAACGCGATACACAGTTCTTATCTGGAGGCCGCATGAGACTTTCCATTAGCCACGAGACCACCTATCACTACGAAGACAAGGTGCGGGCGAGCATCCAGTACCTGCGACTGACTCCCCACGACAGCGAGCGCCAGCACGTGCTCAGCTGGCAGCTCGACCTGCCTCGTCCGGTGCGGGCGCAACTCGACCCGTTCGGCAACATCCTGCATGTGCTGACCATGGATGAGCCGCACGAGGCGATCATCATCGGCGCCCGTGGCCAGGTCGATATCGACGAGTTGCGTGAGGCCGAGCACGAGAGCCAGTCGGCACTGCCGTTTCTGCGTTTCACCCGTTTGACTGAAGCCGACTCCGCCCTGCGTTCGTTCGCCGAGAACGCGTGCAAGCAACGCCGTGATCGCACGGCGTTGATCGATCTGATGCATGGACTCAACCAGCATATGACCTATACGCCGGGCTCCACGGAAGTGGACACCAGCGCAGCCCAGGCTTTTGCCGGGCGCTCTGGCGTGTGTCAGGACCATACCCATGCATTTCTTGCCTGCACGCGCAGCCTGGGTATTCCGGCGCGTTATGTGTCGGGGTATCTGTACAGCGAGAACAGCGAACACCTGGCCAGCCACGCCTGGGCCGAGGCCTGGCTGGATGACGCTTGGTACAGCTTCGACGTGACCAACGAACTGGCCCGGCCGGAACGTCACCTGAAACTGGCGGTGGGCCTGGATTACCTGGATGCCTGCCCGGTGCGCGGGATGCGTCGGGGCGGCGGGTGTGAGCAGATGCATGCCAAGGTGCTGGTTTCACCGACGCCAGCGCCGGTGATTTCAGTGCAGCAGCAGTAGGATCGGGGATACCGCTTCGCGAGCAAGCCCGCTCCCACATTTGATTTGCGGCGCACAGCAATTCCAATGTGGGAGCGGGCTTGCTCGCGAAGAGGCCGGTCCATACAGCACAAGGCTTAGGGCTTCACCTTCCGGCCCGACATATGCTTGAGATACCCCACCAACATCCCCAGGTCCCCATCCGGTAACACTTCGGTGGAGAACCCTGGCATCTTCGCCTGCGGCCACTGGCGCAAGCTCTGTGGATCGCGGATGTAGCGCTTGAGGAAGTCCGCGCCAAAATATTCGGTCGGGTTGTACGGAATATTCAGGTCCGGCCCGAACTGCGAGTCGCCAGCGCCATTGAGTCGATGGCATGCCAGGCAGTTCTTCTGGAACAACGCAAAACCCTTGTACACCGGATCATCGGCCCTCAATGCCGGATCGGGCAGCAGGGCGGGAAAGCGCTCGGCCACGGGCGCCAGGCGTTTGATGCTCGCGACCTGGAACGGCCATTGTTCGGGGCTGATGTTGCCGGCCTGCGGGTTGGTCCAGACCAGATAGAACGGCCCGGCGCCTGGCTTGCCTTCGGATAGCGGTGGCCAGGGCTTGCCAGGGTCTTCAATCGCCAGCCACGCCTGTGCCCCCTGGGAGTTGAGCAACGGCGCTGCGGCCATTTCGGCGGCAAAGCCATCCAGGGCCACGGCTTGCAGGTGGTCGTCGGGCTTGATGCCGGTCAGCAACGCGGACAGAGGCACGGCGCGGTAGCTCATGTCCCGTTTGTAGGAAACGTCGTCGCTGATGTCGATGGTTTGAACCTGAGGATGCTTGAGCAATTCCTCGGTCTGCCAGGTGCGACTGTTCGCGCCCAGCTCCAGGTTCAGCTGTGCGGCATACAGGGGCGAGCCGAACAGCAGGGCCCCGAGCAGAATGAGTATTTTCAAATGATCGCCGTCCATGTCGTGGAAGTGCCGCCAAGGTTGGCACAGCCACGCTGGCCCGGGTAGCGGGCCAGTCACATTTTGATAGTGGCAATTCAAAAACCGTGACGCCGTATCTTTCAGACGCGACTAGCCGATCACCTTGGTCAGGTTCGGCAATATCAACAACAATGTGGTGGCGAAAAGGATGAGCCCGGCTTGTCGTACTTTCGATTGTTTGAACATGGCTTGACCGCCTTTATTGTTATTTCCTGATGCCTGCCTGCATTGCTCCATGACGGCAGGTGCACTTCCTGTAGCGACGAGCGCCTCGGCAAAACCCGACGACAACTTCGTACAAGTTCACCTTAGAGCCCGCGCAGCGCTTGGCTTAGATCCATTTCGTATGGAGTTCTTACGATTCGCTTTAAAAAAGACATGAGGCCTATTGCCAGCTTTCTTGGCGCCCGTTGGCTAGACAGCTTGGTGTCCGGAATCGGTAAATCCGGTAGCTCACTACCGTCCGTCTGAGCGTGAGCGTCAACATCTGTGAGCGCTGCGGTCATTGAATCAAACGCGGCTCGGGCCAAGAGTGAGCACTCGATATTCACCCTCCCGCACTGTGGTTCGAGGACGTCATGACCCAAGCATTGATTTTCGACGCGTTACGCACGCCCCGTGGCAAAGGCAAGGCCGACGGCGCCTTGCACAGTGTCAAACCGGTGGACCTGGTTGCCGGTTTGCTCAC
This sequence comes from Pseudomonas sp. Pseusp3, assembly GCF_047304225.1. Classification (NCBI taxonomy): domain Bacteria; kingdom Pseudomonadati; phylum Pseudomonadota; class Gammaproteobacteria; order Pseudomonadales; family Pseudomonadaceae; genus Pseudomonas; species Pseudomonas sp. Pseusp3. The sequence continues at coordinate 21,837 of NZ_JBGLYV010000006.1, forward strand.
TGCGCTGCAACAGCGCACGGCGCTGGACACCAGCCAGGTCGATGACGTGGTGCTCGGCTGCGTGACGCCGATTGGCGATCAAGGCTCTGACATCGCCAAGACCGCCGCTCAGGTGGCCGATTGGGATGTCAGCGTGGCGGGGGTACAGATCAACCGTTTCTGTGCTTCGGGGCTGGAGGCGGTCAACCTCGGTGCGATGAAAGTGCGCTCCGGCTTCGAGGACCTGGTGGTGGTCGGTGGTGTCGAGTCGATGTCCAGGGTGCCGATGGGCAGCGATGGCGGGGCCTGGGCGCTGGACCCGGCGACCAACCTGCACAGTCACTTCACACCACAGGGCGTGGGCGCGGACCTGATCGCCACCCTTGAAGGCTTCAGCCGTCAGGATGTCGATGCCTACGCGCTGCATTCCCAACAAAAGGCTGCGCGGGCGCGGGCCGACGGTTCGTTCAACAGGTCGCTGGTGCCGGTGCAGGACCAGAACGGCATCATCCTGCTCGATCACGATGAATTCATCCGCGCCGATTCGACCCTCGAAGGCCTGGGCAAGCTCAAGCCGAGTTTCGAGATGATGGGGCAGATGGGGTTCGATGCCACCGCGCTGCGGGTCTATAGCCATGTCGAGCGGATCAATCATGTGCACACCCCCGGCAACAGCTCCGGGATCGTCGATGGCGCGGCGTTGATGCTCATCGGCTCCGAAGCCAAGGGCCGGGCGCTGGGCCTGCAGCCACGGGCGCGGATTGTCGCCACGGCGGTCACCAGCACCGATCCGACCATCATGCTCACCGGTCCCGCGCCGGCGACCCGCAAAGCGTTGGCCAAGGCCGGGCTGCGGGTCGAAGACATCGATCTGTTCGAGGTCAACGAGGCGTTCGCTTCCGTGGTGTTGAAATTCATCAAGGACATGGCCGTCGATCCGGACAAGGTCAACGTCAACGGCGGTTCCATCGCCATGGGTCACCCGCTGGGCGCCACGGGCTGCGCCATTCTCGGCACGCTACTGGATGAACTGGAAGCCCGACGCCTGCGTTTTGGCCTCGCGACCCTGTGTGTCGGCGGCGGCATGGGCATTGCCACCATCATCGAACGCCTCTGAGCCCGGACTTCAAGGAATCCAGTTATGAACGAAGCCATTCGTTACGAAAAAGGCCAGGACCAAATCGTCGTCCTGACCATCGACATGCCAGGCCAGAGCGCCAACACCATGAACGCGGTGTATCGCGAGGCCATGGCTGACTGCGTTGCGCGCCTGGTGGCCGACAAGGACAGCATCGCCGGTGTGATCATTACCTCGGCCAAGAAAACCTTCTTTGCCGGCGGTGACCTCAATGAATTGATCAAGGTCGGCAAGCCCGAAGCCAAAGCCTTCTACGACATGGTACTGACCCTCAAGGGCCAGTTGCGCACCCTGGAAACCTTCGGCAAACCGGTGGTTGCGGCGATCAACGGCGCGGCACTCGGCGGCGGCTGGGAAATCTGCCTGGCCTGCCATCATCGCGTAGCGCTGGACAACCCGTCGGTGCAACTCGGTCTGCCGGAGGTCACCCTCGGCCTGCTGCCGGGCGGCGGGGGCGTGGTGCGCATGGTGCGCATGCTCGGAATCGAAAAAGCCCTGCCATACCTGCTCGAAGGCCAGAAAGTTCGCCCGCAACAGGCGTTGCAGGCGGGGTTGATTGACGAGCTGGCAGCAGATTCCGAAGAGCTGATGGCCAAGGCGAAGGCGTGGATTCTCGCCAACCCGGCGGCGGTACAACGCTGGGATGTGAAGGGTTACCAGATTCCGGGCGGTACGCCGTCAAACCCGCGAGTCGCTCAGATGCTGGCGATTGCACCGTCGATCCTGCGCAGCAAAACCCAGGGCACGATGCCCGCGCCGGAGAAAATCCTGTGCGCAGCGGTCGAGGGCGCCCAAGTGGATTTCGACACGGCGCACCTGATCGAAACCCGCTATTTCACCGAGCTGACCACCGGCCAGGTGTCGAAAAACCTGATTGGCACGTTCTGGTTCCAGCTCAACGAAATCAATGCCGGCGGCTCGCGGCCTCAAGGCTTTGCGCCTTATGTCACCCGCAAGGTCGGGGTGCTCGGTGCCGGGATGATGGGCGCCGGAATTGCGTTTGTCAGCGCGTCAGCCGGTATTGATGTGGTGCTCAAGGACATCAGCATCGCCGCGGCGGAGAAGGGCAAGGCGCATTCGGCGGCGCTGCTGGACAAGCAAGTCGCTCGCGGACAAATGAGCATCGAGCAACGCGACACCGTTCTGGCACGCATTCAAACCACCGCAAGCGATGCCGACCTGGCTGGTTGCGACCTGATCATCGAGGCCGTGTTCGAGGATCGTGACTTGAAGGCCAAAGTGTCGTTGGCGGCGCAAAAGGTCGTCGGCGCGGACGCGGTGATCGCTTCCAACACATCGACCTTGCCGATCAGCGGCCTGGCGTGCGCCGTGCCCGATCAGAGCAAGTTCATCGGCCTGCACTTTTTCAGCCCCGTGGAAAAAATGCCGCTGGTGGAAATCATCAAGGGCGCCAATACCAGCGACGAAACTTTGGCCCGTGGGTTCGATTACGTCCTGCAAATCCGGAAAACCCCGATTGTGGTCAATGACAGCCGCGGTTTCTTCACCTCAAGGGTGTTCGGCACCTTCACCAACGAAGGCATTGCCATGCTGGGTGAAGGTGTGAACGCAGCGATGATCGAGACTGAAGCACGCAAAGCCGGCATGCCTGTAGGGCCGCTGGCGATCTCTGACGAAGTTTCCCTCAGCCTGATGAACCATATCCGCCTGCAAACAGCCAAGGACCTGCAGGCAGAGGGCAAACCGCTGCGAGAGCATCCGGCATTTGCCGTGATTGACTTGTTGCTCAATGAATACAAGCGTCCGGGCAAGGCTGCCGGGGGTGGTTTCTACGAGTATCCGGCGGGCGGCCAGAAACACCTGTGGCCACAGTTGAAAACCCGCTTCGAGAAAACCGACGGGCAGATTTCACCGAAGGATGTGCGTGATCGCTTGCTGTTCGTGCAAGCCATCGAAACCGTGCGCTGTGTGGAGGAGGGCGTGTTGACCTCGACGGCGGATGCCAACGTTGGCTCGATCTTCGGTATCGGTTTTGCCGCGTGGACCGGCGGTGCGCTGCAGTACATCAACCAGTACGGCGTGCAGGACTTTGTCGCCCGCGCCCAGTACCTGGCCAAGCAATATGGCGAGCGGTTCGCACCGCCTGCATTGCTGCTGGAGAAGGCCGCCAAAGGGGAGGCATTCTAAGGGCGCGATGACGCATTTCGGGGCTTGCCTTGTCACGGTGTTTCAGGGCAGGCTCTGGGGTGTGCATTATTCCCATCACGTGTCAGGTATTTTTTATGTCGTTACGCATCTGCATTCTGGAAACCGACCACCTGCGTCCGGAATTGGTTGACCAATATCAGGGCTACGGGCAGATGTTCAAACACCTGTTTTCGCAGCAGCCGATTGCCGCCGAGTTCACGGTCTACAACGTGGTGCAGGGTGAATACCCAAGCGACGACCTGACATTCGACGCCTACCTGGTGACGGGCAGCAAGGCCGATTCCTTCGGCACCGACCCGTGGATCGAAACCCTCAAGAAATACCTTCTGACCCGCTACGAGCGCGGCGACAAGCTGCTGGGCGTCTGCTTTGGTCATCAGTTGCTGGCATTGCTGCTCGGCGGCAAGAGCGAGCGTGCGACCCAGGGTTGGGGTGTCGGCACCCACAAATACAAGCTCGCCGCCAAGGCGCCATGGATGAATCCGGTGCGCGAAGAGCTGACGCTGCTGATCAGCCACCAGGACCAGGTCACGTCGCTGCCGGAGAACGCCACGGTCATTGCCTCCAGCGATTTCTGCCCGTATGCCGCCTACCACATCAACGACCAGGTGCTGTGCTTCCAGGGGCATCCGGAGTTCATCCACGACTACTCCCGCGCCCTGCTGGAGATTCGCCAGCAGGCACTGGGTGAGCAGGTCTACTCCAAAGGTATCGCGAGCCTGGATCAGGAGCACCACGGCACCACGGTTGCCGAGTGGATGATGCGGTTTGTCGCACACAAGCCAACATCTGTTTAAAACCCGTAGGAGCGAGCCCAGCTCGCGATGGTGGTGAACGATAACGCGCCAAACCTGACAGCCCACGGTGCTCTCAGGTTTTTCGCGAGCAGGCTCGCTCCTACAGCCACCCCGACTTCTTGAAACTCGCCCACAACCCCAGACAACCCACCGTGATAAATCCCAGCACGCCGAAATAGCCGTAGTGCCAGTTCAACTCCGGCATGTTCTGGAAATTCATCCCGTAAATCCCCGCCACCGCCGTGGGGAAGGCCAGAATCGCCGCCCAGGCCGCAAACTTGCGTTGCACCACGCTCTGGCGAGAGGCCTCCAGCAGCACCCCGACCTCAATCGTCTGGCTGGCAATATCCGCCAGGGTCGTCAGGTCTTCCATTTGCCGCGTCACATGGATCTGCACGTCGCGAAAGTACGGGCGCATGTTTTTATCGATAAACGGGAAACTCAGCCGTTGCAATTCCTCCCCGATCTCAATCATCGGTGCCACATAACGACGCAAGCGCAAAACATCACGACGCAGGCCATGCAGCTTCTGGATGTCGTAGTCATTCAACACGCCGCATAACACGTTGCGCTCCAGCTCATCGATTTCCGCGTGAATGACTTCGCCCATCGGCTGGTAGTTCTCGATCACAAAATTGAGGATGGCATAGAGAACGAAATCTTCCCCGTGCTCAAGCAATAGCGGACGCGCCTCACAGCGTTGACGGACATGGGCGTAGGACGCCGAGTGACCGTTGCGTGCAGTAATGATGTAACCATTGCCGGCAAAAATATGCGTCTCGATGAACTCGAGTTTGCCTTCATGACGGATGGGCGAATACGTCACGATGAACAGCGCATCGCCGAAGGTTTCCAGCTTCGGCCGGCTGTGCTTTTCCAGGGCGTCTTCAATGGCCAGTTCGTGAAGGTTGAACTGGCGCTGCAGATTGTAGAGCTCCTCGGCATTCGGCTCCTCAAGGCCGATCCAGACAAAGTGTCCGGGCTTGGCAGCCCAGGCTGCGCCTTCGTCGAGGGTGATATTGGTGACTCTCTTACCGGCGCTATAAACCGCAGCAGCAACAACTCTACCCATGATGGTGGTTCACTTCTTTTGGCAGCTTTCAATTGGCAACATATGCAATGCCAGTGTTGATCAGCTTAGCCTCGCAGTGTTTGCGAGTCAGCTAAATCTGCCGAGTTCGCCGGTAAAGTCTCGCAGACAAAAGAAAACCCGCGCCAGGCGGGTTTTCTTGTTCAGGCGGCTTGCAGTTGCCGGTCCATCGAATCGATGCATTCACGCATCTGCTCGCGGCACTGGGCAATCAGCATGGGCATGTCGTCCAGGCTCAATCCGGCGGTGGGAATCGCCGGCAACGAACGAATCAGAATTTTCCCGCTGCGCCAGCGGTTCAATCGCATGTGTTTGACGTAACTGCTGACACACACCGGCACGATCGGCACCCCGGCGGCAATGGCCATCTGGAATGCGCCTTTCTTGAAGGGCAGCAAGTCCTCACCCAGGTTGCGCGTGCCCTCCGGGAAGACCCATATCGAGGTGTCCTTGTTTTGCAGGGTGTGGGTGGTGGTCAACATCGACTTACGCGCCTTGTGCGCATTGCCACGGTCGATCAGCACATTACCGGCCAGCCAGAACAACTGCCCGAACAGCGGCACCCATTTCAGGCTCTTTTTGCCGATGCACACGGTACGACGGGGCACTACGTTGCCAAACACAAACAAGTCGTAGTTGGACTGGTGATTGGCGATGATCACACAGCTGTCAGGCTTATCCATCAACGGCCCGACTTCGGCCTTCACCCGCAAGCGCAATATACACATGGCCGGCCACGCGTACAGGCGTGCGCACAGACGGCTGTTGTCCGGGTTGAACGGCCGGCACAGGCCGAGAATCACACCCAGCACACCCGCCACAATAAAGTGCAGGCCCATCAATGACATACGCAACAAAAACAGCATTTACAGGCCCCACCGGGACAAAAGGTGGCGCAGTGTACGGATGTGCACTGTTTTCGGCAATTGCTCCCAGAGTAGTGGGAGATAGCCGATGTTTGTGCTGATGTTTCCGACTAATCGGTCAGATACGGTCTAGAGCAGTTACAGGCGTTTAACACAGACATGTATGAAAAAGCCCGACACGACGGTCGGGCTTTTATTTGTAGCAGGTCCGGGCTTAACCCAAATGTGCCTGGTCCTGGATGATCGCGTTGTCCAGGGCCTCCAGCAGCGCTTTGCGCACTTTCAATTTGGTGTTCTTGTGGGCGGTCATGTTGATCTTCTTCAACTGGCGAGCCGCCGCCAGTGCCGCGCCTTGCAGTTCTTCAGCCGACACCACGACATCCAGGAAACCGGCAGCCACGGCGCCTTGCGGGCTGAACATCTCGCCGTTGACCACGGAACGCTGAAGCGCCACTTTGTTCAGGCGGTCACGGGCGATCTCAATGCCCGCGTGGTGCATGGTCATGCCGATCTGCACTTCGTTCAGGCCAATGCTGAACGGGCCCTCAACACCGATGCGATAGTCGGCGGACAGCAGCAGAAACGCGCCCTTGGCCACTGCATGCCCCGGGCACGCAACGATCACCGGGAAGGGGTGCGACAGCAGGCGACGGGCCAGTGTCGAGCCAGAGGTCACCAGTGCCACGGCTTCTTTAGGGCCGGCCGTCATCACCTTCAAGTCATAACCGCCGGAGAGAATGCCCGGCTGGCCGGTAATGATCACCACCGCACGATCAGTCACGGCCTGATCCAGCGCAGCGTTGAACGCGGCAATCACATCCGGGGAGATGGCATTGACCTTGCCATTGCTCAAGGTCAGGGTCGCGATACCGTCTTCGAGATGGTAGGAAATCAACTCACTCATGACGCTATTCCTTTCAATAAAGTTGGGCAGACGTTACCCACCGCCGCAAGCCAGGTAAAGCGCCGTGACTGACCCGCCAGTCACCCTTTGCCCGCCCGCCAGGCGTAGCCCGCCGTGCCTGCTGCCCGTTCCCCTCTATATAGAAGAGGGGGCGAAGCCGGAGATTGGCCGGTTTGCCATGGTCCAGAGTGAGCTGAAACGCTGAATCGCGTTAACCGCATGAAAATTCTGAAAAAAATGTTTGCCATCAGAAAAGCTTTCGACTACATTAGCGCGCCTCGACAGACAGAACATGTTTGAAGAGATACGGTGAAGTGTCCGAGTGGCTTAAGGAGCACGCCTGGAAAGTGTGTATACAGGAAACTGTATCGAGAGTTCGAATCTCTCCTTCACCGCCACATTCTGAGAACCCTCGCAAATCCATGGTTTGCGGGGGTTTTTCTTTTTCAGCTGTACTACTTGATTGTACTGCTCACTACATCCCTCCTTCTGACACTGCGATCCATACCTTTCGACGTCCCGTGTGTCTCTACTACGTCAGCTTGAGTCGTTCTAACGCATAGTCCTTACCTGCCAGGGTAAGTTCAAAAGTGGTGGCGCCGAACGTACCCCGTGTCACTTTTTGCTTCACAAGACGTTTAGCCTGGAGTTGCTTCAGACCGTCTTCAACTTCCAGCTTGCTGAGTGAGACAAGTTTGCAAACCGAGTCCAGGTTTGCAATTTTCCTGAAGTTTGCATGATAGGCCAAAGCTTCCATCAGCAGCGTTTGGTTATCTGTCAACTGTGGAAACTGAGGGTTGTTCGTTTTGTAAACCTTTCGCTCTATCTCATGTAGCTCGCCGTAAGTTCCGTCAGGGGTGCGGTAGTAGTAAATCGCTGCGGTCAGAATGCTGATCAACGCCGCGATAATTATCAGCAGCGACCAATTCGGCATTGGCGTTTCTAACAGAAGCCAGTTCCACGCACGTACCAGCCAGCCTTTGGTATCTGCCAACAACGTCAACTCGAAGTAAGTGTCGAGCAGCTTTGTGGCAGATACCAAGGCGACAAGAAAGCCTCCGGTCGAGTAGGCAATAGTCTTGAAAGTGAAGGGGAAATGATTGCCTTCTGCTGTCATGCTGCTCGTCTCCAGTGTAGAGAACCGACGCTATCAGCATAGCAGTGGAAAAGTGGCGCCCTGGCATTGGTGCGGGTGGGGGAGATGCTGATCCCGTAACATTGCCGGCGTTCGATGCACTGGCTGAATATCTGAACAGGAAGGAACAGCAATGATCACCACTACCACCCATTCCATTGAAGGTCGGCAAATTACAGCCTACCTGGACATCGTCAGCGCTGAGTCAGTGCAAGGGATCAACGTCGTCCGTGACGTGTTTGCCGGGATGCGCGACTTTTTTGGCGGGCGCTCCCAGACACTGGAGCGAGCGTTGAAGGAAGCGCGCATTCAGGCCACCGATGAGATCAAGGAGCGGGCGCGGGCGCTTCAGGCGGACGCGGTGGTCGGGCTTGATTATGAAATCAGCATGCCGGCCGGCAAGGGCGGGATGGTCGTGGTGTTTGTGACCGGGACTGCAGTCAAGTTGCGGTGAAAGTACGAAGCCATTCGTCGGTCACGGGGAAATCAGAACGGCAAGTCCATTAGTGACCGGCTAGTCTGAAAAACCTTGGCGATCGATATTGTTTCGGCAAAAGGGCTTGCCGGTGTCGATCCCGCTTTTTGAAAGGGGTGATGAGATGGCTGATCCGTATATCGAGGACGATGGCGCAGAGTTTCCGATCAACAATTGCGTGCGGTGTGGCCAGACCCAGTATGTGGCCAGTTTCGGCGAGGACCAGACAGAGGTCGACAAGATCAAGACCAGGGCGTGCCGGGTACTGAAGGGCAAATTCCTGCCCAGGGTGACAGCACCGGTCAGGAAGTAAACGAACGCGAGTAAACCCCGTCAACGAACGGGGTTTTTGATGATCGAAAGGGTTGCATGACAAAATTTTCAGGCGGCTGATCTTTCACAAACTTTTCACAGCTCCCTCCGTAATCTCGACTCATCCGTTAGAAAGCAACACCTGGCCCGTCTCCCCAGCGGGCTTTTTTTTGTCCGTCATAAAACCTTTTTCAAAAATGCTGTCCAATCGTCGCCAATCGCGAAGTTGGACCGGTGTGCTGGACTTTATCCGCGCAAAAGCATTCAATCTCGCCCCCTTTTTGTGTACCCCTATTTTTGAGGTTTTTGTCATGCGTTTAACACTGCCCGCTCTGGTTCTGGGGCTTCTGGTTGCTCAAGGTGCAATGGCTGGTGACGGTACTGCCGCGCTGGGCGGTGGCTTGGGCGGCGCATTGGGTAACGTGGTCGGCCAGAAGATGGGCGGCAGCACTGGCGCAGTGATTGGTGCGGGCGTCGCTGGCGCGGCGGGCAGCGCAGTTGCCGCCAAAAAAGGTCATCGCACCAGCGCTGCTATCGGTGGCGGTGTCGGTGCGGCCGGTGGTTCGGTGATCGGTAACAGCCTCGGCGGCAAATCCGGTGCCACCATCGGCGCAGGCTTGGGTGGTGCATTGGGCGGCGGCGTAGGCAGCAACCTGGCCAATGGTCACAAGCGTCACTGATCCTGATCCAGAATTGAAAAGAGCCCGGCTTGATGCCGGGCTTTTTCATTTATGAACGTTTTACGCCGCAGCTGCTCAAATCTTCCATACTCCTGAAGAATGCGAGGTGTGCCATGAATCCGAAAACCGACGGCAATAAAACCGCAAGCCTGAATGCTCGACGATTGATGTTGCCTGCGATTGTTTTTGGATTGCTGGTCTCTCAGGTGGCGCTGGCGGGAGGTAATGGAGATGCCGCGGTAGGCGGTGGTCTTGGTGGGGTGTTGGGCAACGTTGTGGGTGGCCAGGTGGGCGGCAGTACTGGCGCAGCGATTGGTGCGGGTGTCGGCGGAGCGGCCGGTAGTGCCATTGGCGCGCCCAAACACAGTCGCACCGAGGCGGCGGTAGGCGGTGGTTTGGGCGCGGCGGGTGGTTCGGTGGTCGGCAACAGTCTTGGCGGTTCGACCGGATCGGCCATCGGCGCGGGCCTTGGCGGTGCAGCTGGCGGCGCGGTCGGCAATGATCTGGGGAGTGATAGCGGCCATTCCCATTCCGGTAACGGTTATAAACACTCGAACAAGCACCACAAGAAGCATCACTAGTTAAGCGAGGCATACCATGACTGCGGAAACCGAAGGCAAGGAAGAAAAAGGCCCGAGCGAACTGCCGCTTATCAACGATCCCGGCAATGAAGATCCGGGATCGCTGATGGATGATGCAACGGTGCCGCTTAACGATGCTGATGATGCGGGCGATGTGGGGAACATTGATTTTGAAGATGAGGAAGAGGACGAGGATTGATCGAGCCGGGTTGCCGGGTCGAACGTGTCCATCGCCAAGTCATGCCGATGGCGATGGACCGGGTGAGCAAGCTATTACGAAGCGACAGTGAGGAAGTCCGGGTCCCGATTATTTCTTTAAACAGTCGAACCAATGGGTTCAATTGCGGTTTCAGAAATCTCCCAGGACTCCCGTGAGTTCCCGCGATACAAGTATCTTTTTGGAAGTTTTGGTGAGGGCGCATCAGGCTCACCTTCATCAACCTTTGCCACTCCCCCCCGATCCGTCACCAGACATCCCGGCTTGCTCGCCTGCGGACAATTTCCGCCCAACCCCGACGGACTCACCCACCCCGTCGGGTTCCGGGCGTATCGATACGGGTTCAACCCGCCGGCCAACTTGAGTGGATCCTGCGTCAGATAACGACCGATGTCCGGATGGTAGTAGCGATGCCGGTTGTAGTGCAGGCCGCTCTCAGTATCGAAGTATTGCCCCTGAAACCGTAGCGGCTGTTCGAGGCGTTCGTCGTTGCCGTGGCTCGGTTCGCGGAGTTTGCCGTGGGCGGTGTATTTGGCGGACCAGACGATGGCGCCGGCGTAGCTGGTCAGTTCCTGCGGGGTGCCGAGATGGTCGAGTTGGTAGTAGAACGGGCAGGCGTCTGCCCGACCTTTGCCGTCGAGCAGCGCCAGTGGGCGGAAGCTGCCGGGTTCGTAGACGTAGCTGCGGTAATGTCGGGGGCCGCTTTCAGCGATGAGCTGGTCGCCTTGCCAGAAGAATTGCGTGGTCTGGCCGTCGATGGTTTTGCGGATGCGCCGGCCGAAGGCGTCGTAGCGGTAGCTGACACTTTTACCCTCCGGGGTGCTGACGCTGATCAGGCGGTGCTGGCTGTCGTAGGTGAACTCGGTGACCCGGGGCGGCATACCGCGACATTCGCGGATCAGATTGCCGAAGGCGTCGTAGTCGTAGTGGCTGTCGCCGCGGCGGCGCAGGCGGTTGCCCTGGAGTACGCGCGGGCCGGGGCGGTCGTGGATCAGCAGGTTGCCGGCCGGGTCGTGGGTGAAGTTCTCTGCGGACTGGTCGCGGGCGTGGCGCACTCCGGTCAGGCGGTCGAGCGCGTCGTATTGGTAGCGGTGTGAACCGTGGCGGCTGTCGGTAATTTGCAGGAGATTGCCTTTGGTGCTGTAGGCATACTTGCGGCGGTACAGTGGTCGTTGCTTTTGGCTGACGGCATGGGCCTGCAAACGGTCTTGCTCGTCGTAGGCATAATCGCTGAGCAGCAGACCCTGTTGGCGTTGCTGTTCGCGTCCGCCGACAAAACGATGGCTGGTCAGGCGCGTGCCGTTGAGGTCGATGGCAGTAAGTGCGCCCCCCTTGGCGTGGTGATAGTCGAGGACGCAGGCGTCCGGCAGGCTTATACGCTTGAGCCGACCGCAGGCGTCGTAGCCGTAACGCAGGGTACCCGAACCCTGATGCTCGGTGATCAACCGGTCCTGGCGGTCGTATTCGAACTCCAGCGGATGGTCCTGGCCGTCATCGACGCTGATCAGTCGCCCGAAGTTGTCGTAGTGGTACTCGACCTTGACCCCATCGGGCAGAGTTTTGACCAGTAGCCGCCCAGCGCTGTCACGTTGATAGCCGGTAACCAGCTGCGAGCCGTCGTCGCCAAACTCGGTTTTCTCCAGCAACTGGCCATTGAAGTCGTAGCTGTAGGCGGTACGACGGCCATCGAATCCGGTTTCCTGTCGGATCAATCCGCCCTGGGTGTAGTCCAGCCGGTAAGTGTCACCGACCTCGTTGTCGATCTCTGTGAGCAACAATTGCGCAGGGTCGTAGCGGTACTTCAGTGCGCTGCCGTCGGGGTTGATCCGACGGCTGACCAAGTGCAGGTCGTCGGCGTATTCGTAACGGGTTACCCGTCCCAGTTCGTCGGTTTTGGCAGCGACCTGGCCATAGGTGTTATAGCGCCAGACACGGCGGGCACCGGTGGGCAGCGTAGTCCGGGTCAGTCGGCCCATGGCGTCCCACTCAAAACCGGTGACGGCACCGTGTTCGTCCTGCCGGGTAATCTGCCGCCCCAACGCATCGTAGGAAAAAGTGCGAAGAGCACCGTCCGGCAGGGTCTCTTCCAGCAATTGTCCCAAGGCGTTCCAGACAAACCGGTGACTGCTCTGGTCGGGAAAACGGATAGTCAGCAAGCGTCCCAGCGGGTCGTAGAAGAAGCGGGTGATCTGCCCGTCGGGATCGGTGACGGCAGTGATGTCGCCTTGGGCATTGCGTTGGTAGCTCCACGTCGCCTGACTGTGGGTGCGGGTGTGCAGGAAATGGTGACGATACTCGTAGGACATGGGCGTCTCATCCGGCGCAAGCAGTGCGATCAGCCGGCCCTGATCGTCCCAGATGTAACGCACTTCCATCTGCGCAAACGAGGCCCAGTAACGGATGCAGCGGGCTGCCTTGCCCGAGCGCTCCCACGCCCAGAAGAAACTCGCGCCGCCAGCCAGTTGCCGTTGCAGGATGACGTGCTGCTCGTCGTAGTCATAGCGCTCGCTTTCACCTGCGGCGTTGGTTGCCTCGATCAAGCGCTGGCGGGCGTCGTAGCGGTAGCTGACCAGTGTCTGTTCGGTGCGCCAGGTGTGCGCCTCGGAGCCGCTGCGCTGAAACACCTGATAGTCGACGGCCACCAGGTGCTTGAGGTCGTAACGCAGCAGCAAGGCGCGGTCGGAGCCGTTGTCCAGGCGCTGAATCCGGTCAAAGCGGTCACGCTGTACCGTGAGGCGGTTGCCATAGGCGTCGCTGATCGCGCTGAGCCGGCCGTCGTGGAAGTGATAAAAACGCGCCACGTCGCCGGCCAGGGCGAGGATCAGTTCGTCCGTTTTCTCGCCGAGGTAAATCGCCGCCCGCGAAAGGTTGTTGTGGATCAGTGGGCGCGCCGCCACCGGCCAAGGAAACGGCGTGCGGCGGTTTTCGGGGTCGATCCACAGCACCTGCCCGCCGTGGAGTTCCAGGTGCTGGGACAGCGAATGACTCCAGCCAAAACCGAGGCCGCTGTCGAGTTCGACGGCACTGGTGCGATAGAAGCGGGTGAAGTCGAACGGCAAGATCCCGTCGAGGGTGCCTTCGGTCAGGGTCAGCAGTACTTCGCCGGTAACCATCGACACAGGGCAGTTGTGAGTGGCGGTGCGCCCTGCGCTTTCGATCCTGTACGCCCGTGTCAGGGGACCGCTGGTGGGGCATGCCAATACCTTTTGGGGATCGAACATCGGCAGACTTTCGCTTGGCGGAATGTGGAGTCCGAGACTCTGCGGATGACCTGCAAGGAAAGAAGTCAGCAAGGTTGGCGTTTGCTGTAGGGCGATTCGCTAAATAACGTAGAGCCATTCGGCGTGGTTCTGGATTTCATCGTTGCTCTGGGCCAGCGGCGCTCGCTATGCTGCTGAATCCTTTAATCCATTCGGGCATCAGGCCGTTCCTGAGCTGCCCGCGATGCCTCGGAAAACGGATCAGATGCGATGAATGCACCACTGAAAGCATTCGGCCCGATCAAGGCCGTGATTTTTGATATGGACGGCTTGTTGCTGGATACAGAGGGCATCTACACCGAAGTCACGGCCATTATCGCCGCGCGTTATGGCCGGACGTTCGACTGGAGCATCAAACAGAACATCATTGGTCGGGGTGCGGGCGATCTGGCGCGTTATGTGGTTGAAGCGCTGGACTTGCCGATTACGGCGCAAGAGTTTCTGGTGATCCGCGAGCCGCTGATGCGCGAGCGTTTTCCTACCGCGCAAGCAATGCCTGGCGCACAGGAGCTGGTACGGCATCTGAAGGCCAACAACATTCCCATTGCCGTCGGTACCAGTTCTTCAAGCCAGTCGTTCGGCCAGAAAACCACCTTGCACCGCGACTGGTTCGCCTTGTTCGACTTCATCGTCACCGCCGATGACCCCGAGGTGGGCGCGGCCAAACCGGCACCGGATATTTTCCTGACGGCGGCGCGGCGCCTTGGCGTCGCGCCCGAGGATTGCCTGGTGTTCGAGGATTCGCCCTTTGGTGTCACCGCAGCGAAGGCGGCGGGGATGACGGCGATTGCAATTCCGGATGCGGCAATGGCCGATGCCAGGTATGCACATGCCGACGGTATTCTTCGTACGTTGAAGGCGTTCGAGCCGGGCGCTTATGGTTTGCCGGCGCTTGAGCGGGCCTGACGACAAAAAATGTGGGAGCGGCGGTGCGGCGATCCCACACTTTGATCGCGTTTAATGCGTCAGGCGCCGAAGCCACCGTCGATGGTCAGGCTGGCCCCTGTGATATAGCCGGCTTCAGGGCCGACGAGGTAGGCGACGAAGCTGGCGATCTCCTCGGCCTTGCCGTAACGGCCCACGGCCATCATCGGGATCAGGCTTTCCGCAAAGTCACCGTCGGCCGGGTTCATGTCGGTGTCGACCGGACCTGGTTGCACGTTATTGATGGTGATGCCTTGCGGGCCGAGATCACGGGCCAGGCCTTTGGTCAGGCCGACCAGTGCCGACTTGCTCATGGCGTACGGGCCGCCACCGGAGAAGGGCATGCGGTCGGCGTTGGTGCTGCCGATGTTGATGATGCGACCGCCTTCGGTCATGTGTCTGGCGGCGGCCTGGGTGGCGATGAACACGCTGCGCACGTTGATGGCCAGGGTCTGGTCAAAGTCTTCGAGTTTAAACTCGGCCAGCGGCGCGACGGCCAGTACCCCCGCATTGTTGACCAGGATATCCAGGCGACCGAAGGCTTCTACCGTGGCTGAGACGGCACCGCGGATCGCCTCGGCGTCGGCGCTGTCAGCCTTGATGGCCAGGGCCTTGCCGCCCTTGGCGGTAATGCTGTCCTGCAGTGCTTCGGCTTTTGCCGTCGAGCTGACATAAGTGAAGGCAATGGTTGCGCCTTCAGCAGCCAGGCGCTTGACGATGGCTGCGCCGATGCCACGGGAACCACCTTGAATCAATGCCACTTTGCCGCTGAGGTTCTGAGTAGTCATGTCGATCTCCAAGTCCCGAGGCGAGATGTCCCGGTTGATGGAGCCTAGTATCGATTCAGGATTACATGCTGTGTAGACCATAATTGCGATAGTCTGTGTAAACCAAAAGTTTATAGTGGCGACTATGGAAACCTTCAGCAGTATCGAATGCTTTGTGCGCAGCGCTGAGGTCGGCAGCTTTGCAGAAGCGGCGCGACGCTTGAGTCTGACCCCGGCGGCAGTGGGCAAGAGCGTCGCCAAGCTCGAGGCGCGCCTGGGCGTCAGATTGTTTCAGCGCAGCACGCGCAGGCTGACCCTGACGGAGGCCGGTCAGTTGTTTCTCGGCGAAGTCAGCGGCAGCCTGCACACGATCCAGAATGCCGTGGCCAATCTCGCCAGTGCCGGAGGGCAGCCGGCGGGCACTTTGAAAGTCAGCATGGGGACGGTGTTCGGTTGTTTGTACATTGTGCCGATGCTCGGCGAGTTTCTGCGGCGATTCCCGGCGATCAACCCGGACTGGCACTTCGACAACCGCCAGGTCGATCTGATCGGGCAGGGCTTCGACGCGGCAATCGGCGGCGGCTTTGAGTTACCCCAGGGCGTGGTGGCGCGCAGGCTGAGCCCGGCGCATCGGGTGTTGGTGGCTTCGCAGGCTTACCTCGAGGCTCATGCGTCGATCAGCGAGCCGGATGACCTCAAGCACCATGACGGGATTCTGATCCGCTCGCCACAAACCGGTCGTGTGCGCTCCTGGCAGTTGACCCATCGCAATCACCAGCACAGCCCGTTGACGCTCAATGCGCGGATGACCATGAGCGATTCCGAGGCTGCCTGCGCCACGGCCGCGCAGGGTCTGGGCATTGCGCTGGTGAGCATGCCGTTTGCTGCGGGCTATCTGGAGTCGGGCAGATTGCAGCGGGTGTTGCCGGACTGGTACATCGACGATGGCTACACCTCCGTCTATTACGCCGAACACAAACTGCTGCCCGGCAAGACCCGGGTGTTTGTCGATTTCATCATTGAACAGTTTGCCGAGCGGGGGTTGGGGCAGAGGTTCAGTGCGGTTTGAGCCAAGTTCTAGACCGGGTTGCCCCCTTCGCGAGCAAGCCCGCTCCCACACTGGATCTGTAGTGAATACAACATCTGTATTCAACGCAGATCCAGTGTGGGAGCGGGCTTGCTCGCGAAGGAGGCAACTCGGTCAACAGTTGCGAACTTAACGAGCAAACCGCGCCGGCCAGCCAATGATGTTTTTCGGCCGCGGTGTCGCATAAGTCCGCACCTTCGATGTCGACAACCCCAATCGCACCAGCGATTCGGCAATGGTCACCGCCGCCGTCACGCCGTCCACCACCGGTACGCCGGTACGTCGGCGAATCTGCTCGTCCAGTCCGGCCATGCCGCCGCAGCCCAGGCAAATCACTTCGGCCTTGTCCTGGGTCACCGCCAGTTCGGCCTGATGCACGATGGCTTCCAGTGCGCGCTGCGGCTCGTGCTCCAGTTCCAGCACGGCCAGACCACTGGCCCGCACCGAGGCGCAGCGATCCCAGAGGCCGGAGAGCTTGAGGCGATCTTCGATCAGCGGCACGGTGCGGTCGAGGGTGGTGACCACGGAATAGGCGTGACCGAGGAACATCGCCGTGCTGGCGGCGGCATCGGTGATATCCACCACCGGCACGTTGAGCAATTCCTGCAGGCCTTCACGGCCGTGTTCGCCGTAACCGGCCTGGATTACCGCATCGAAGGGCTGGTCGTAGGACATCACCCGGTCCATGACCGCAATGGCCGCCAGGTAGCTTTCGAAATTGCCCTCGATGGAGTCGGCGCCGAAGTGCGGGGTGAGGCCGACGATTTCCGTGCCGGGCGACGCGACGGCTTGCGCCGAGCGGGCGATGGCCTGGGTGATGGATTCGGTGGTGTTGACGTTGACCACGAGAATGCGCATGGGGAGTCCTTATTGCAGGTGGTTCCGCGGCCCGACAACGTCAGGCCGCGACAGGATTAATGGCTGGCGTTTTCGACTGCGATTGATTCGCCACTGACATCGGCATAGTGCGGTTGGCGTTTGGCGATGATCAGGTAGAGCATTCCGGCGATCCCGGCACCGATCAGCCAGGAGAACGGCGACACGCTGTGGAAGCCCGGTACCAATGCCAGGACGATGGCGATCAAGGCTGCAGGAATGAACGCCGCCACCGCGCGCAAATTGACACCGCGGCTGTAGTAATACGCGCCGTCAGGGTCTTCGCTGTACAACTGCGGCACGTTGATCCGGCCTTTTCGTACCTGCCAGTAGTCGACCATGATCACGCCGTACAACGGACCGAGCAGGGCGCCGAGGCCGGACAGGAAGTACACGATTACCAGCGGGCTGTTGTAGAGGTTCCACGGCAGGATCAGCACGGCGATGGTCGCGCTGATCAGCCCGGCGCGGCGGAAGGTCAGGTATTTCGGGGCCAGGTTGCTGAGGACGAACGCTGGGGCGACGAAGTTGGCCATGATGTTCACCGCCACGGTGACGATCAGGAACGCCAGGCAGCCGAGCACCAGGAAGAAGGTGTTGGGGATCGAGGCGATGATTTCGGTCGGGCTTTCGATGATCCGGCCATTGATCTGGAACTGCGCACCGCACAGCAGGACGGTGATGGCGGCGAACACCAGGATATTCACCGGCAGGCCCCAGAAGTTGCCGACCTTGATGGTCTTGCGGCACGGCGAAGAGCGGGCGAAATCGCAGAAGTTGAGGATCAACGTACCGTAGATCGCCAGCCACAGCGCGCCACCGGCAAAGATGTTGCGCCACATCTCACCGCCCGTCAGCGGCTCTCGGATCGACCAGGCAATGGTCGCGTCGGCCTGGGTGTACATCCACGCGGCGAGGGCGGCGACGGTCAGCAGAATCACCGGGCCGGCAAACGCCTCGTAGCGCCGCACCATCTCCATGCCATAGGCAAGGATCGCCAGTTGCACGAACCAGATCGCGACAAAACACACCCAGCCCAGGGTCGACAGGCCCAGGATCGAATTGTGGTCGTAGTCGGCGAACCCGGGATGGACCGCTGTCAACAACACGCGAAAGACGACGGACGCCAGGTACGTCTGGATACCGAACCAGGCGATGGCTATCACGGCGCGGATCAACGCAGGAATCTGCGCCCCATGAATGCCGAAACTGATTCGGCTGATGACCGGAAACGGCACCCCGGTCTTTTGCCCCATGTAGCCGGACAGGTTCATGAAGAAGTAAACCAGCGCCGCACCGATCCCCAGGGACAGCAGGATCTGCCAGCCACCCAGGCCCAGGGCATACAGACCGATGGCGAAGGAGTAGTTGGCAATGTTGTGAACGTCATTGGTCCACAGGGCAAAGATGCTGTAGCGGCCCCAGCGCCGGCCTTCGGCCTTGGTCGGCGCCAGGTCTTTGTTGTGCAGTCGGGGGCTGAGCACGACAGGGCTGTGATGCGCCTGATTGTCGGCGATGTGGGTGGAATGGGAGGAGGGTAGATCCAGCGCGATGTTGTTATTGGAGAGACTAGTACGCATTCCGGCAGGCTCCTGATGCTCGACATCGCGATGACTGTGCATGAGCGTTGGCTCGACAAATCTTCGTCGCGGGTGGCGAAAATCATTGGTTACGGGGCATCTGCAGCCTGTACGGGATAGGGCGCTTCAGGCTTGCGGATCTAAAGTGTGTGTATGTTTTGAGTTGATTGTATACAAAACATGTATGCACTTAAGCCAGAACTGTGCCAGTCGGGAGTTCTATGAAACGTGCTGCTCATTTCGTTTTGTTATGGCTTATCGCCAATTTACTGAAAAATAAATAATTTAAATTGACCGATTGAACAGGTATTTATTTTAAGAAAGGGACTCAGGAGGGCGTGGTGGCGCACATCAGGCGGTGGGATGTAACTTTTGGGGGCGCAGAAACAAAAAGTGCACACATAAATGGCACCGACGGTGACATTCTTGTGTACACATTTACGGGTATTACGAAAACCCTGTAGGAGCGAGCATGCTCGCGAAAAACTCTGGATAACGCGGGCACTCAGGCAGCACGCGTTATCGTTGACGTCCATCGCGAGCAAGCTCGCTCCTACAGAGGGGTATCACATGGCTCGGGATCAGGCTTTGGACTTGCTGATGATATTCCCCGCATGCAACCCGCATTCCTTCTGCGTCGCTTCTTCCCACCACCAGCGGCCTTCGCGCTCATGCTGGTTAGGCAGTACCGGACGGGTGCAGGGTTCGCAGCCGATGCTGATGAAGCCGCGCTCGTGCAGGCTGTTGTAAGGCAGTTCCAGCATGCGGATGTAGCCCCAGATCTCTTCGCTGGTCATTTGCGCCAGCGGGTTGAACTTGTACAGGGTGCGTTCAGGCGTGGAGAACGCGGTGTCGATCTCCATCACCGCGACGGCGCTGCGGGTGCCGGGGCTCTGGTCCCGACGCTGGCCGGTGGCCCAGGCTTTCACGCCAGACAGCTTGCGGCGCAACGGTTCGATCTTGCGGATGCCGCAGCATTCGCCATGGCCGTCCTTGTAGAAGCTGAACAGGCCTTTTTCCTTCACGAAAGGTTCGAGTTTCGTGTAGTCCGGCGACACCAGCTCGATGTCGATCTTGTAGTGCTCGCGCACCTGATCGATGAAGCGGTAGGTCTCGGGGTGCAAGCGGCCGGTGTCGAGGCTGAACACCTTGACGTTCTTGTTCAGCTTCCAGGCCATGTCCACCAGCACCACATCCTCGGCGCCGCTGAAAGATATCCACAGGTCATCGCCGAACTCGGCAAACGCGAGTTTCAGGATGTCCTGGGCGGATTTGTTGGCATAGGTCGTGGCGAGTTCCACGACGTCGAACGTTGGGCTCATCAGGGCGGCTTCCTACAGGTCGGTGGCGCTGGGCGCTCTATATGGGGTTGATGGTAACAAAAAGCCGCACGGGCCGGGGCATCCTCTGCGTTGCGCAGGCAGGCCCGAGTCGCTAGAGTTCGGCAGTCTTTTTGCTCGCTCGACTCAATAATCAATACAAATGGGAGTGTCTTGTGGAAATTGCCTGTCTGGATCTTGAAGGTGTGCTGGTCCCGGAAATCTGGATCGCCTTCGCCGAAAAAACCGGTATCGAGTCCCTCAGGGCCACCACCCGGGACATTCCCGACTACGACGTGCTGATGAAGCAGCGCCTGCGGATTCTCGACGAGCACGGCCTGAAGCTCGCCGACATTCAGGAAGTGATCGCCACGCTCAAGCCGCTGGACGGCGCCATCGAGTTCGTCGACTGGCTGCGCGAGCGGTTCCAGGTGGTGATCCTGTCAGACACCTTCTACGAGTTCTCCCAGCCGCTGATGCGCCAACTGGGCTTCCCGACCTTGCTCTGCCATCGTCTGATTACTGACGACAGTGGGCGAGTCACTGGCTATCAACTGCGTCAGAAAGATCCCAAGCGTCAGTCGGTCCTGGCCTTCAAGAGCCTCTACTACCGGGTGATCGCTGCGGGGGATTCCTACAACGACACCACGATGCTGGGCGAGGCCGATGCCGGGATCCTGTTCCATGCGCCGGACAACGTGATTGCGGAATTCCCGCAGTTCCCGGCAGTGCACAGTTTTGCAGAGCTGAAGCAGGAGTTCATCAAGGCTTCGAACCGGGCCCTGAGTTTGTAATCACATTCCCTGTAGGAGCGAGCTTGCTCGCGATGAACCTGCGAGCGCCGCGGGGTGTCAGGTTTCCAGCGTTATCGTTAACGACCATCGCGAGCAAGCTCGCTCCTACAGGGATGGGTGTGATCAGAGGTTTTGCAGCGTATCGAGCAGCACCTTCACCTTGGTGATCGACTCCTGGTACTCAGCCTGCCACTCCGAGTCCGCGACAATCCCGCCGCCGCCCCAGCAACACACCTGCCCGTCCTTGACCAGCAAGCTGCGGATGGCGATGGAGCTGTCCATCTCGCCGCGCACGTCCAGGTAAAGCAACGAACCGCAATACAGTCCGCGCCGGGTTGGCTCCAGCTCATCGATGATCTGCATGGCGCGAATCTTTGGTGCGCCGGTGATCGAGCCGCCGGGGAAACTGCCGGCGATCAGATCCAGAGCGTCGCGGTCATCCGCCAGTTCACCGGTGACACTGCTCACCAGGTGATGCACGTTCGGGTAACTTTCCAGGCTGAACAGTTCCGGCACCCGTACCGAACCGGTGCGGCAGGTCCGGCCGAGGTCATTGCGCAGCAGGTCGACGATCATCAGGTTTTCCGCGCGGTCCTTGGGGCTGGCCAGCAGTTCGGCGGCGTTCGCCGCGTCTTGCTCAGGCGTCAGGCCCCGAGGTCGAGTACCCTTGATCGGGCGGGTTTCCACATGGCTCTGGCTGACTTTGACGAAGCGTTCCGGTGACAGGCTGAGTACGGCATCGCCGTCGGGCAAGCTCTGGAAACCGGAAAAAGGCGTCGGGCACGCTGCGCGCAGTGCACAGTAAGCGGCCCACGGATCACCCTGGCAGGGCGCGCGGAAACGCTGGGCGAAGTTGACCTGATAACAGTCGCCGGCCTGAATGTATTGCTGGATGCGCTCGATTGCCTGTTGATACTCGTCAGCGCTCAAGTCGGCAGTCATCGGGGTGAGCAGTTTGAATGGAGCAAGCACTTCCGCTGCAGGCTGGCTGAACAGGTCGATCAGGCGCTGACGTTCGCTGTCGGGCAGAGTCGGGTGGAACACCAGTTGGCTGGTCAGCGAAAGGTGATCGCTGATCAATGCCCAGCCGTACAGGCCGAAACGCGCGTCAGGCAGTTGCAGGTCGTCCCGCGCCTGGCTCGGCAGGCGCTCCAGATGCCGGCCGAAGTCGTAACTCAGGTAACCGATCAATCCACCGGCAAACGGCAACTCATAAGGTGTCGGCAAAGTAGCCTCGCCCAGGTGTGTCAGGTTTTCGCGCAGGCGTTGCAGGAAAGCGTCGCCACTTTCGTCGGGCGATACCGTCAGCTGTTCCAGCGGCCAGGCACTGAGCAGGTCATAGCGACCGCGGTCGGCGCCGGGGCGGCCACTGTCGAGCAGCACGGCACCGGGCGCATGGCGAATCGCCGCGAAGTATTGGGCGGGGTTGGCGCGATAGGGCAGCGGGTGTACGGAACAGGTCAGCATGGGCGGGGGAGATCAGCCATCGAGGCGGGGTGGCGATTGTAGTCCCCTCGGAGAATTGCTCCTAGAGGGGGATTGAATACTGTAGGAGCGAGCTCGCTCGCGATGGTCGTCAACGATAACGCGGTAAGCCTGATACCCCGCAGGGTTTTCAGGTTCATCGCGAGCAAGCTCGCTCCTACAAGAGATGGGCGTCAGTTCATCGCGAGCAGGAGAAGGGGATCAGCCCACGACCGCAGGAATATGCCCAAACATTTCCTGCACGAACGCCACGCGCTCTGCGACCGTTTCGGTCACGCCACGAGCCTTCAGGTCTTCCAGTCGTGCTTCCACCGCATGAGTGCGCGACGTCAACCCGCAGTCATTGGCAATCTGGATATTCAGCCCCGGCCGGGCGTTGAGCTCCAGAATCAGCGGGCCTTTTTCCTGGTCCAGGACCATGTCGACACCGATGTAGCCCAGCCCGCACAACTCATGACAGCCAGCGGCAAGCTTCATGAAACCGTCCCAGTAGGGCAGTTGCACGCCATCCACGGCATTCGTGGTGTCCGGGTGTTTGTTGATGATGTTGTTCAGCCAGGTGCCGCGCAGGGTCAGGCCGGTGGCCAGGTCCACACCGACGCCGATGGCGCCCTGGTGCAGGTTGGCCTTGCCGTTGGACTGACGCGTCGGCAGACGCAGCATGGCCATCACCGGGTAGCCCATCAACACAATGATGCGGATGTCCGGCACGCCTTCGTAACTGATGCTCTTGAAGATCTGGTCCGGAATCACGCGGTATTCAATCAGCGCCCGGTCACGGTGACCGCCCAGGGAGTACAGGCCGGTGAGGATGCTGGAAATCTGGTGCTCGATTTCTTCATGGCTGATGATCCGGCCGGACACCGTGCGATAACGCCCCTCAAAGCGGTCGGCGATGACCAGGATGCCATCACCGCCAGCGCCCTGGGCCGGTTTGATCACGAAGTCACTGCGTCCGTCGACGATCTCTTCGAGATTGTCGATTTCCTTCTCGGTGGAAATCACCCCGTAGAGTTCCGGCACGTGAATGCCGGCGGCAATGGCGCGCTCCTTGGTGATGATCTTGTCATCGACGATCGGGTACAGGCTGCGCTTGTTGTACTTGAGCACGTAGTCTGCGTTGCGCCGATTGATTCCCATGATGCCCCGGGCTTCCAGGGCCTTCCAGGTTTTCCAGAAACCGAACATCAGGCGTCAGCCTTTTTCAGGAAGGCCTTGAAACGCACCAGTTCGGTCAGGCGATAACCGCGATAACGGCCCATAGCCAGCATGAAGCCCACCAGGATCAGCAGGATCGCCGGGAAGGTGAACACGAAGTACACCAGTTCCGGCACGGTCATGATCAGGTGTGCCAGGGACGCGGCGAACAGTGTGCCAATGGCCACTTTCATGGCATGGCCGCCGCCACGTTCTTCCCAGGTGATCGACAGGCGTTCGATGGTCATGGTCAGGATCACCATCGGGAACAGCGCCACCGACAAGCCGCGCTCCAGGCCGAGTTTATGGCTGAACAGGCTGATCGCCGCAATCAACACCACCACGAACGTCAGCACCACCGACAGCCTCGGCAGCATTTGCAGCTTCAGGTGTTCGAGATAGGAGCGTAGCGACAGGCCCAGCGCCGTGATGATGGTAAACAGCATGATACCGAAGCCGAGCTGGGTTTCGCGGAAGGCCAGGGCGATCAGCACCGGAGTGAAGGTGCCCAGGGTCTGGATGCCGACCAGATTGCGCAGGATCAGGATCACCAGCACGCCGATCGGGATCATGACCATGATCATGAAAGTCTGCTGGGTTTGCAGCGGCAGGCCGTACAACGAGTACTCGAGGAAGTTGGCGTCGGTGTTTTCGTCGGTCAGCTTGGCCAGGCGAATGGCGTTCATTTCGCTGTTGTTCAGGCTGAAGGTCACGTTGGCTTTCTTGCCGCCGTCGACGGTGATCAGGTTTTCGTCGCCGGTCCACCACAGCAGGCGGTCGGACGGCAGGCCCTGTTCACCGGTTTCCGGGTTGAAGTACAGCCAGTCGGTGCCATTGAAGCTGCGCAGCCACAGTTCCGGCAGTTGCGGCTGGTCGGCCACCAGGCGAATGGTGTGGACCTTCTCGATCGGCACATGGGCGATGGACAGCAGCAACTCGACGATTTTTGCCTTGTGCGCGGTGGATGGATCACCGGCCAGCAACAGTTTCACGTTGTCGTCGTTGAGGTTGTTGACCCGCTTGATGGCTTCGCCGACGAAGGTTTCGACGTCGGCCGAGTGCTGGCGAATCGGTGCGAGCAGGGCTTCGGCAGCGATTTTCTCCGGGCCTTCGATGGTCATGCTGTCGCGAAAGGTCGGACCTTTGATCTTGGCTTTCTCACCGGAATAACGCTTGGTCAGCACCAGGCGGTAATACAGCGTCTGATTGCCTTTGGCCCGGCGTGCCGACCACGTGACCTTGCGATTGCCGTCGACCCGGTTCACCGCCACGCCATAGTTATTGGAGATGAAGCTCTCGTTGAGGCTGACGAAGTCGCGGCTCAGTGGTGGCACGAACATCTGGATCTTGACCGGGTCCTTGGCACTGGCGACGAACTCGACCTTGGCGTCGATGTTCCACAAGTCGTCGGTGGCGTCTTCGGTTACCGGAATGCCCAGCACGAAGATCTGGTAGGCCGTAACTGAAATGCCCAGCACCACCAGGATGGCGATCAGCAGTTTCAGATGAAGGGTAAGAGAGCGCATTTGAATTACTCGGCGGTATAAGCGTCGGTGGTGCAGGCGGGTTTGCCGGCAGCATATTTAAGGCTGGGGTCAACCAGTGCATCGAAGCGCTTGAGCGCTTCGGAGCCAATCAGTAGCGGGTATTGGAAGGCACTGCGGTCGGTCAGGTTCACTTCGATGCTGCGCAGGGCCGAGCCCATGCAGATATCCAGTTCGATCACCGGACGGGCGGTGTATTTCTTGCCTTCCTCCGGGTCGTAGTCGCCGGCCCGGCGCTTGATCTTGCTGACACGGGCCAGCGGGCGTTCGATCGGGTGCGAATGGGCGGCGTCGATGGCCAGATAAAAGCGCACCCACGACTCGCCGTTGCGTTTGAAACGCTTGATATCCCGTGCACTCAGGGATGCGGTTTTCGCCCCTGTGTCGAGTTTGGCCGCCACTTCCAGATCAATGCCATTGAGCGATGCGTACTCATTGAGGCCATACACGGTCTTTTCCCCAGCCATTGCGTAGCCGGGCAGGCAAAGTAAATAAAGGAAGGCAGGGAAGGGCTTGAGTCTCATAAATCCTGGTGCGCAGCGGTCCGACTTGATTCAAGGCCCTGGCATCGCTGCGCAAGCTCCCTCGTATGCCTATCAGGGTTTTATGACAGACAGTGCAGATGTGACAAACAAATGCGGCGGCATTCTAGCACGGTGGTTTGCTGGCGCCAGCGCTGGCGGGTGGCTATGCACCGTCAGGTTGCTTCGTTATGGTGCAACCGGTTATCAGAAGATTGTCGACAATATCGATTTATCCTTTGACTGTGTCGCCTGTATTCGTTAGTTTTTGCGGCATTGGCTCACAAGGTGTCGACAATATGCTGGATCAACTCGATCCCCCGGTTTTAGCGCAGGACGATACGGAGACCCTGTCCGAGAACGTCTTTCGTCGCATTCAGGCGGCTATCGTCAAAGGCGAGATCGCGCCGGGCAGCAAAATCTCCGAACCGGAGCTGGCGCGCACCTACGGCATCAGCCGTGGCCCGCTGCGCGAGGCCATCCACCGTCTGGAAGGCCAGCGCCTGCTGGTTCGCGTACCGCATGTCGGCGCGCGGGTGGTGTCGCTCAATCACGCCGAGCTGCTTGAGCTTTATGAAATCCGTGAATCCCTGGAAGGCATGGCCTGTCGCCTCGCCGCCGAGCGCATGAGTGTCGAGGAAATCGACGAATTGCGTCGGGTCCTGGAAACCCATGAGCGCGATGAAGCGTTTCAGGCAGGCAGGGGCTATTACCAGCAGGAAGGCGATTTCGACTTCCATTACCGAATCATCCAGGGCAGCGGCAACCGCACGCTGACCCAAATGCTCTGCGGCGAGCTCTATCAGCTGGTGCGCATGTACCGCATCCAGTTTTCCACCACGCCCAATCGCCCGCACCAGGCGTTCGCCGAGCACCACCGCATTCTCGATGCCATCGCCGACCGTGACGGTGAGCTGGCCGAGTTGTTGATGCGCCGTCACATCGGCGCCTCCAAACGCAATATCGCCCGTCACTACCAGGACGGCGTTAACCCGACAGCCAAACGAGGTGAGTCATGAGTTTGAACAAGAGCACACCAGGCCAGCGTTTCCGCGATGCGGTCGCCAGTGAACATCCACTGCAAGTGGTCGGCGCGATCAACGCCAACCACGCGCTGCTGGCCAAGCGCGCCGGTTTCAAGGCGATCTACCTGTCGGGTGGCGGGGTGGCTGCCGGCTCCCTCGGCGTGCCAGACCTGGGCATCACCGGTCTGGATGACGTGCTGACCGACGTGCGCCGTATCACCGATGTATGCGATCTGCCATTGCTGGTGGACGTGGACACCGGTTTCGGTTCCTCGGCGTTCAACGTCGCTCGCACTGTCAAATCGATGATCAAGTTCGGTGCCGCGGCGATTCACATCGAAGACCAGGTCGGCGCCAAGCGCTGCGGTCACCGTCCCAATAAAGAAATCGTGACCCAGCAGGAAATGGTCGACCGCATCAAGGCGGCCGTCGATGCGCGTACCGATGACAGCTTCGTGATCATGGCCCGTACCGACGCCCTGGCGGTGGAAGGCCTGGAGTCTGCCCTGGATCGCGCCGCCGCGTGCATCGAAGCCGGCGCCGACATGGTGTTCCCGGAAGCCATCACTGAACTTGAAATGTACAAGCTGTTCGCCAGCCGTGTGAAAGCGCCGATCCTGGCCAACATCACCGAGTTCGGTGCGACGCCGCTGTACACCACCGAACAGCTGGCCGCTGCCGATGTATCGCTGGTGCTGTACCCGCTGTCGGCGTTCCGCGCCATGAACAAGGCTGCAGAAAACGTCTACACCGCGATCCGCCGCGATGGCACGCAACAGAACGTCATCGACACCATGCAGACGCGCATGGAGCTTTACGATCGCATCGACTACCACACCTTCGAGCAGAAGCTCGATGCGTTGTTTGCCGCAAAGAAATAATGAACACCGTGTACCTGTAGGAGCGAGCTCGCTCGCGATGGTGGGCCATACACCGCGGGGTATCAGTTTTCCCGCGTCATCATTGACGTCCATCGCGAGCAAGCTCGCTCCTACAGATGAAAGATTGGTTTCCCTAAAAAATTCAAGAATTGGAGACAGCAATGGCCGAAGCAAAAGTACTCAGTGGCGCCGGGCTCCGTGGCCAGGTAGCCGGGCAAACCGCACTGTCCACCGTGGGCCAGTCGGGTGCCGGTCTGACTTATCGTGGTTATGACGTTCGTGAACTGGCGGCTGACGCGCAGTTCGAAGAAGTTGCCTACCTGCTGCTGTACGGCGAGTTGCCGAGCAAAGCGCAACTTAGCGCCTACATCGCCAAGCTGGGCAAGCTGCGTGACCTGCCGCAAGCACTGAAAGAAGTGCTGGAACGCATCCCCGCCGACGCCCACCCGATGGACGTGATGCGTACTGGCTGCTCGTTCCTGGGCAACCTGGAACCCGAGGCGGATTTCTCCGAGCAGCATGACAAGACCGACCGTCTGCTGGCCGCCTTTCCGGCGATCATGACTTACTGGTATCGCTTCAGCCACGAAGGCAAGCGCATCGATTGCGTGAGCGACGAGCCGTCCATCGGCGGCCACTTCCTGCACCTGCTGCACGGCAAGAAACCGAGCGAGCTGCACGTCAAGGTGATGAACGTTTCGCTGATCCTCTACGCGGAGCACGAGTTCAACGCGTCGACCTTCACCGCGCGCGTTTGCGCATCGACCCTGTCCGACCTGTTTTCGTGCATCACCGCAGCCATCGGCTCGCTGCGCGGCCCGCTGCACGGCGGTGCCAACGAAGCGGCGATGGAAATGATCGAGCGTTTCTCGTCGCCGGAAGACGCGATCAAAGGGACCCTCGGCATGCTGGAGCGCAAGGACAAGATCATGGGCTTCGGCCACGCGATCTATAAAGACAACGATCCGCGCAACGAGGTGATCAAGGGCTGGTCGAAGAAGCTCGCTGACGAAGTGGGTGACAAGGTGTTGTTCCCGGTGTCCGAAGCCATCGACAAGACCATGTGGGAGCAGAAGAAACTGTTCCCGAACGCCGACTTCTACCATGCCTCGGCGTACCACTTCATGGGCATCCCGACCAAGTTGTTCACACCGATTTTCGTCTGCTCGCGCCTGACCGGCTGGGCCGCCCACGTGTACGAACAGCGCGCCAACAACCGCATCATCCGTCCAAGCGCCGAGTACGTTGGCGTTGAACAGCGCAAGTTCGTACCAATCGAACAACGCTGAATGGTGGAGGCTACAGCGCTGGTCACTGAATGAACCGAAACCAGTGTGGGAGCGGGCTTGCTCGCGAAGACGGACTGACATCCAGCATTGATGTTGATTGATACACCGCTTTCGCGAGCAAGCCCGCTCCCACATTTGACCGAGTTCACTTCAGTACCGGTGTCTGGCCCCGCCTTTTGTAACTACCGTGACCGAGTCCTGACGATGAACACACAATTCCGTAAACCGCTGCCCGGCAGCCACCTGGATTACTTCGATGTCCGCGCAGCGGTCGAGGCGATCCAGCCTGGCGCCTATGACACCCTGCCGTACACCTCCCGTGTGCTGGCGGAAAACCTTGTGCGTCGCTGCGACCCGGCCACGCTCACCGAATCCCTCAAGCAATTCATCGAGCGCAAGCGCGACCTCGACTTCCCGTGGTTCCCGGCCCGCGTGGTGTGCCACGACATTCTCGGCCAAACCGCGCTGGTCGACCTCGCCGGCCTGCGTGACGCCATCGCCCTGCAAGGCGGCGACCCGGCGCAAGTCAACCCGGTGGTGCCGACGCAGTTGATCGTCGACCACTCCCTGGCCGTCGAGCGTGGCGGTTTCGATCCCGAGGCGTTCGAGAAGAACCGCGCCATCGAAGACCGTCGCAACGAAGACCGCTTCCACTTCATCAACTGGACCAAAAAGGCGTTCAAGAACGTTGACGTGATCCCGCCAGGCAACGGCATCATGCACCAGATCAACCTGGAGAAAATGTCTCCGGTGATTCAGGTGCGTGATGGCGTGGCCTTCCCCGACACTTGCGTCGGCACCGACAGCCACACCCCGCACGTCGATGCACTGGGCGTGATTGCCATCGGTGTCGGTGGCCTGGAAGCCGAAAGCGTGATGCTCGGCCGCGCCTCCTGGATGCGTCTGCCGGAAAGCGTTGGCGTCGAACTGACCGGCAAGCTGCAGCCGGGCATCACCGCCACCGACATGGTGCTGGCGTTGACCGAGTTCCTGCGCAAGCAGAAAGTGGTCGGTGCCTGGCTGGAGTTCTTCGGCGAAGGCGCCTCCGCGCTGACCCTCGGCGACCGTGCAACCATCTCCAACATGGCCCCGGAATACGGCGCCACCGCGGCGATGTTCTACATCGACCAGCAGACCATCGACTACCTCAAGCTCACCGGTCGTGAAGACGAGCAGGTGCAGTTGGTCGAGAACTACGCCAAGACCACGGGCCTCTGGGCAGACAGCCTCAAGGGCGCACAGTACGAGCGCGGCCTGACCTTCGATCTGTCCTCGGTAGTGCGCAACATGGCTGGCCCGAGCAACCCGCACGCCCGTGTGGCGGTTTCGGATCTGGCGGCGAAAGGCATCTCCGGAAAGTGGGAAGACGTACCGGGCCAAATGCCGGACGGCGCGGTGATCATCGCCGCCATCACCAGTTGCACCAACACCAGCAACCCGCGCAACGTGATCGCCGCCGGCCTGCTGGCGCGCAATGCCAACAAGCTCGGGTTGACCCGCAAGCCTTGGGTCAAGTCGTCCCTGGCACCGGGCTCGAAAACCGTGGCGCTGTACCTCGATGAAGCCGGCCTGACCGATGAGCTCGAGCAGCTCGGTTTCGGCGTCGTGGCTTTCGCCTGCACCACCTGCAACGGCATGTCCGGCGCACTGGACCCGGTGATCCAGCAAGAGATCATCGACCGCGACCTGTACGCCACTGCGGTGTTGTCCGGCAACCGTAACTTCGACGGCCGGATTCACCCGTACGCCAAGCAAGCGTTCCTCGCGTCGCCGCCATTGGTGGTCGCTTACGCCATCGCCGGCACCATCCGTTTCGACATCGAGAAGGATGTACTGGGCGTGGTCGACGGCAAGGAAATCCGTCTCAAGGACATCTGGCCAAGCGACGAAGAAATCGACGCAGTCGTGAAAGCCTCGGTAAAACCCGAGCAGTTCCGTCAGGTCTACATCCCGATGTTCGCCATCCACGAAGACACCGGCCCGAAAGTCGCGCCGTTGTACGAGTGGCGCGAGATGAGCACCTACATCCGCCGTCCGCCGTACTGGGAAGGCGCGCTGGCCGGCGCGCGTCCGCTCAAGGGCATGCGCCCGCTGGCGGTACTGCCGGACAACATCACCACCGATCACCTGTCGCCGTCCAACGCCATCATGCTGGACAGCGCCGCCGGCGAATACCTGGCGAAAATGGGCCTGCCGGAAGAGGACTTCAACTCTTACGCGACTCACCGTGGTGACCACCTGACCGCGCAGCGCGCGACCTTCGCCAACCCGAAACTGTTCAACGAAATGGTTCAGGAAAACGGCAAGGTCAAGCAGGGTTCGCTGGCCCGTGTCGAGCCGGAAGGCAAAGTGATGCGCATGTGGGAAGCCATCGAAACCTACATGGATCGCAAGCAGCCGCTGATCATCATCGCCGGCGCCGACTACGGTCAGGGTTCGTCCCGCGACTGGGCCGCCAAGGGCGTGCGCCTGGCGGGTGTGGAAGCGATCGCCGCCGAAGGTTTCGAGCGCATTCACCGCACCAACCTGGTGGGCATGGGTGTGTTGCCGCTGGAATTCAAACCGGGTACCAACCGCCATACCCTGGCCATCGATGGCAGCGAAACCTACGACGTGATCGGCGATCGCACGCCGCGCGCCGAGCTGACGCTGGTGATCCATCGCAAGAACGGCGAGCGCGTCGAGGTGCCGGTGACCTGCCGCCTCGACACCGCTGAAGAAGTGTCGATCTACGAAGCGGGCGGCGTGTTGCAACGCTTTGCTCAGGACTTCCTCGAAGAATCGGCGGTTGCCGTTTAATACACGCATTGCAGACACGGGGCTTTGAGTCCCGTGTCTGCTTTCAGATCAGGAGTAACGAGCACTATGGCTCATGCACCGCAAATCAAGATTCCTGCTACCTACATGCGTGGCGGCACCAGCAAGGGCGTGTTTTTCAGCCTCAAGGATTTGCCTGAATCGGCACAGGTTCCCGGCCCTGCTCGCGATGCCTTGCTGTTGCGCGTGATCGGCAGCCCCGACCCGTACGACAAGCAAATCGACGGCATGGGCGGCGCGACCTCCAGCACCAGCAAGACCGTGATCCTGTCGAAAAGCATCAAGGCCGATCACGATGTCGACTACCTGTTCGGTCAGGTGTCCATCGACAAGCCTTTCGTCGACTGGAGCGGCAACTGCGGCAACCTGTCGGCGGCCGTCGGTTCGTTCGCCGTCAGCAATGGCCTGGTGGACGCCAGCCGCATCCCGCACAACGGTGTGGCGGTGGTTCGCGTGTGGCAGGCCAACATTGGCAAGACCATCATTGCCCACGTTCCGATCACCAACGGTGAAGTGCAGGAAACCGGCGATTTCGAGCTCGATGGCGTGACCTTCCCGGCGGCCGAAGTGCAGATCGAGTTCCTCGATCCGGCGGCGGACGAAGAGGGCGGTGGCGGTTCGATGTTTCCTACCGGCAACCTTGTGGATGATCTGGAAGTGCCCGGCGTCGGTACCTTCAAGGCGACCATGATTAACGCCGGTATCCCGACAATTTTTATCAATGCCGAAGACATCGGCTACAAAGGCACCGAGTTGCAGGGCGCAATCAATGGCGACCCGAAAGCCTTGCTGATGTTCGAAACCATCCGTGCTTACGGTGCGTTGCGCATGGGGCTGATTTCGAACATCGACGAAGCCGCCAAACGCCAACACACCCCGAAAGTGGCCTTCGTGGCCAAACCGGCGGACTACGTGGCGTCCAGCGGCAAGGCGATTGCCGCAGGGGATGTCGACCTGCTGGTGCGTGCACTGTCCATGGGCAAGTTGCACCACGCGATGATGGGGACGGCGGCCGTGGCGATCGGAACGGCCGCCGCGATTTCCGGCACATTGGTGAACCTCGCTGCGGGCGGTGTCGAGCGCAACGCGGTGCGCTTCGGTCACCCGTCCGGCACCTTGCGCGTCGGCGCCGAGGCCAGCCAGGTCAACGGCGAATGGACCGTGAACAAGGCGATCATGAGTCGCAGTGCGCGGGTGTTGATGGAAGGGTTTGTGCGAGTGCCCGGGGATTCGTTCTGACCCATACCCTCTGTAGGAGCTGGCTTGCCCGCGATGGTCGTGAGCGATAACGCGTAAACCAGATAACCAGCAGCGGTCTTGAGTTTTTCGCGAGCGAGCTCGCTCCTGCAAGAGTGAATCGAACATGAGTGCCAACGTCGACCTGAACAACCGCCCCGACTACGACAAGGTCCTGCAGGACATTGCCGATTACGTCCTCAATTTCAAGATCGAGTCCGAAGAGGCGCTGGACACCGCCCGTAACTGCCTGATCGATACCTTGGGTTGCGGCCTGCTGGCCCTGCGTTTCCCCGAATGCACCAAGCACCTGGGGCCCGTGGTCGAAGGTACCGTGGTGCCGTTCGGTGCTCGGGTTCCCGGTACGTCTTTTCGGCTGGATCCGGTCAAGGCGGCTTGGGATATCGGTTGCATCGTGCGCTGGCTCGACTACAACGACACCTGGCTCGCCGCCGAGTGGGGGCATCCGTCGGATAACCTCGGCGGCATTCTTGCGGTGACCGATCACCTGTCGCAAAAGCGCCTGGCCAATGGCGAGGCGCCGCTGACTGTGCGTACGGTACTTGAGGCGATGATCATGGCCCACGAGATTCAAGGCGTGATCGCCCTGGAAAACTCGTTCAACCGTGTCGGCCTCGATCACGTGATTCTGGTGAAGGTCGCCTCGACCGCGGTCACGGCCAAGCTGATGGGCGCCAATCGCGAGCAGTTGTTGTCGGCGTTGTCCCACGCCTTCGCGGACGGTCAGGCCCTGCGCACATACCGGCATGCACCGAATGCCGGCTCGCGCAAGTCCTGGGCGGCGGGGGATGCATCCAGTCGTGGCGTGCGCCTGGCGGACATTGCGATGCGTGGCGAAATGGGCATTCCCGGTGTGCTGACGGCCAGGCAGTGGGGCTTCTACGACGTGCTGTTCAGCCATACGAATAACGATCTGGCACTCAAGCCAGCAGACAAGCGTGCATTCAGTTTGTCGCGACCGTACGGTACCTACGTGATGGAAAACGTGCTGTTCAAGATCAGTTTTCCCGCCGAGTTCCACGCGCAAACGGCCTGCGAAGCGGCAGTGACGCTACATCCGCAAGTGCGTAATCGCCTGCATGAAATCGACCGGATCGTCATCACCACCCACGAGTCGGCGATCCGCATCATTTCCAAGGTCGGGCCGCTGGCCAATGCCGCCGACCGAGACCATTGCATCCAGTACATGACTGCCGTGCCGCTGGCCTTCGGCAATCTGGTGGCCGAGCACTACGAAGACGATTTCCACAGGGCGCATCCGCTCATCGATGTGCTGCGCGACAAGATGGTTATCGTCGAGGAACCGCGTTACACCCGCGAATACCTGGAGGCGGATAAACGCTCGATTGCCAATGCGCTGCAGGTGTTTTTCAAGGACGGGTCCAGCACCGAGAACGTGGTGGTGGAGTACCCGATTGGCCATCGTCGACGCCGTGCCGAGGGCATTCCGTTGTTGGAGGAAAAGTTCAGGGCGAACCTGCTGACACGATTCACCCGTCAGCGTAGCGAAGAGATTTTTGCGTTGTGCAAGGACCAGGCGCGGCTTGAGGCAACGCCGGTGAACCGGTTTGTTGATTTGTTTGTGATCTAGGAGACCGCGTTATCGTTCATTCGCGAGCAAGCCCGCTCCCACATTTGATCGCATTCCTCCTGGGTAAACTCGGTCAAATGTGGGAGCGGGCTTGCTCGCGAAGGCGGCAGATCAGGCGCTACAAATCTATTTGAACCGCCGCTCGACGCCTTTCTCCACGAGAATCTTCGCGGAGATTTCTTCCACGGAAAAATGCGTGGAGTTGATGTTCGGGATGTTTTCGCGGCGGAACAGGTTCTCGACCTCGCGCACCTCGAACTCGCACTGGGCGTAGCTCGAATAGCGGCTGTTGGGTTTGCGTTCGTTGCGAATCGCGGTGAGGCGGTCCGGGTCGATGGTCAGGCCGAACAGCTTGTGCTGGTGGGCGCGCAGGGCGGACGGCAGTTGCAGGCGTTCCATGTCGTCTTCGGTCAGCGGGTAGTTGGCTGCGCGAATACCGAATTGCATCGCCATATACAGGCACGTCGGCGTCTTACCACATCGCGACACGCCCACTAGTATCAGGTCGGCCTTGTCGTAATAGTGCGTGCGTGCGCCGTCGTCGTTGTCGAGGGCGAAGTTTACGGCCTCGATACGCTCCATGTAATTGGTGTTGGCGCCGATGGAGTGGGACTTGCCCACGGTATAGGAAGAATGCTCGGTCAGTTCCTGTTCAAGCGGTGCCAGGAACGTCGAGAAGATGTCGATCATGAAACCATTCGAGGTTGCGAGAATCTCACGAATGTCCTGATTGACAATTGTGTCGAAGATGATCGGACGGAAGCCGTCGGTTTCGGCGGCCTTGTTGATTTGTTGTACCATGGCCCGCGCTTTGTCCACGTTGTCGATATACGGCCGCGTGACTTTGCTGAAGGTAATGTTTTCGAACTGCGCCAGAAGGCTTTGACCCAGGGTTTCGGCGGTAATGCCGGTACCATCGGAGATAAAGAAAGCAGATCGTTTCATTTGCACCTTGGGCCTTAAGCTAGTGACGAATCTTGGATATGATAGGCGCGATTTGCCGGCCGCCAATGGCCCGCATTCTCACTTATTTTCCAGGTCCAGGCCATATAGCTGGCAAACGCTCCATAGAGCAGCCGGTTTCTGAGCTTTTCCAACACAGTTAGTGGAGAGATCACCTTGGTAGAGTACGTAGTTTCCCTCGATAAGCTCGGCAAACACGATGTTGAGCATGTGGGGGGCAAGAACGCATCCCTGGGCGAGATGATCAGCAACCTGGCAGGTGCCGGTGTATCGGTGCCCGGTGGCTTTGCCACGACCGCTCAGGCTTATCGTGATTTCCTGGAACTGAGCGGCTTGAATC
Source organism: Pseudomonas sp. Pseusp3 (assembly GCF_047304225.1). Classification (NCBI taxonomy): domain Bacteria; kingdom Pseudomonadati; phylum Pseudomonadota; class Gammaproteobacteria; order Pseudomonadales; family Pseudomonadaceae; genus Pseudomonas; species Pseudomonas sp. Pseusp3. The sequence continues at coordinate 57,697 of NZ_JBGLYV010000006.1, forward strand.
AGCAGATTCACGATGCCCTCGATGCACTGGATGTCGACGACGTGAATGCCCTGGCCAAGACCGGTGCCCAGATCCGTCAATGGATCATGGAAGCCGAGTTCCCTGAAAAGCTGAATACCGAAATCCGCACCGCGTTCGCAGCGCTGTCCGCCGGCAATCCTGACGTGGCCGTGGCCGTGCGTTCTTCCGCTACCGCCGAAGACCTGCCGGACGCATCCTTCGCCGGTCAGCAGGAAACCTTCCTGAACATCCGTGGTGTCGAAAACGTCATTCGCGCCGCAAAGGAAGTATTTGCCTCCCTTTTCAACGATCGCGCGATTTCCTATCGCGTGCACCAGGGCTTCGACCACAAGTTGGTAGCCCTGTCGGCCGGCGTACAGCGCATGGTCCGCTCCGAAACCGGCACCGCCGGCGTGATGTTCACCCTCGATACCGAATCGGGTTTCCGTGACGTGGTGTTCATCACCGGCGCCTACGGCCTGGGTGAAACCGTCGTGCAAGGCGCGGTGAACCCGGATGAATTCTACGTCCACAAAGGCACACTGGCCGCCGGTCGCCCGGCGATCCTGCGCCGCAACCTGGGCAGCAAGGCCATCAAGATGATCTACGGCGACGAGGCCAAGGCCGGTCGTTCGGTCAAGACCGTCGACGTGGACAAGGCCGAGCGCGCACGTTTCTGCCTGACCGACGCCGAAGTCAGCGAGCTGGCCAAGCAGGCGATGATCATCGAGAAGCACTACCAGTGCCCGATGGACATCGAATGGGCCAAGGACGGTGACGACGGCAAGCTGTACATCGTGCAGGCCCGTCCGGAAACCGTGAAAAGCCGCACCCAGGCCAACGTCATGGAACGTTACCTGTTGAAAGAAACCGGCACCGTGCTGGTGGAAGGTCGCGCCATCGGCCAGCGCATCGGCGCCGGCAAGGTGCGCATCATCAAGGACGTGTCCGAGATGGACAAGGTCCAGCCAGGCGACGTACTGGTGTCCGACATGACCGACCCGGACTGGGAGCCGGTCATGAAGCGTGCCAGCGCCATCGTCACCAACCGTGGCGGCCGTACCTGCCACGCGGCGATCATCGCCCGTGAGCTGGGTATCCCGGCCGTAGTCGGTTGTGGCAACGCCACCCAGCTGTTGAAAGACGGCCAGGGCGTGACCGTTTCCTGCGCTGAAGGCGACACCGGTTTCATCTTCGAAGGCGAACTGGGCTTCGACATCAAGAAGAACTCCGTTGACGCCATGCCTGAGCTGCCGTTCAAGATCATGATGAACGTCGGCAACCCCGACCGCGCCTTCGACTTCGCACAGCTGCCGAACGCCGGTGTGGGCCTGGCTCGCCTGGAGTTCATCATCAACCGCATGATCGGCGTGCACCCCAAGGCACTGCTGAACTACGACGGCCTGCCGCTGGACATCAAGGAAAGCGTCGACAAGCGCATCGCCGGCTACAACGATCCGGTAGGCTTCTACGTCGAGAAACTGGTCGAAGGCATCAGCACCCTGGCGGCTGCGTTCTGGCCGAAGAAAGTCATCGTGCGCCTGTCGGACTTCAAGTCCAACGAATACGCCAACCTGATCGGCGGCAAGCTGTACGAGCCGGAAGAAGAGAACCCGATGCTGGGCTTCCGCGGTGCGTCGCGTTACATCAGCGAATCGTTCCGCGACTGCTTCGAGCTCGAGTGCCGCGCTCTGAAACGTGTGCGCAACGAGATGGGCCTGACCAACGTCGAAATCATGGTGCCGTTCGTCCGTACCCTGGGCGAAGCGAGCCAGGTGGTCGATCTGCTGGCGGAAAACGGTCTGGCCCGTGGCCAGAACGGTCTGCGCGTGATCATGATGTGCGAACTGCCGTCCAACGCCATCCTGGCGGAAGAATTCCTTGAATTCTTCGACGGTTTCTCCATCGGCTCCAACGACCTGACCCAGTTGACCCTGGGCCTGGACCGTGACTCCGGGATCATTGCGCACCTGTTCGATGAGCGAAATCCGGCGGTCAAGAAGCTGCTGGCCAATGCCATTGCCGCGTGCAACAAGGCCGGCAAATACATCGGCATCTGCGGTCAGGGCCCTTCGGACCACCCGGACCTGGCCAAGTGGCTGATGGAACAGGGCATCGAAAGCGTGTCGTTGAACCCGGACTCCGTGCTGGAAACCTGGTTCTTCCTGGCTGAGGGTCAGGCTTCGGCTTGATCGTGTGAAAACGGGCCGCTCTCTCTGTAGGAGCGAGCTTGCTCGCGATGGACTTCAACGATAACGCGTTTATCCTGGATAAACGTGGTGTCCTGAGGTTCTTCGCGAGCAGGGCTCGCTCCTACAGGGAGCGGTCTTTTTGAGATTCAAGTAGGGCGGGCTCCTGTAGGATGCCGCCCTTTTTTGTGCAAGAGATTATGCAAAGCAGCAGCAACCTATTTCCTGTCGCCCTGATCAGCGCCGAACGGCGCGGTGATCTGAGCGAAGATGTGTATCGTTTGAAGCCCGGCAACAGCCCTGACTTCACCGTCGAGCTGGCTGTGACGCGTCTCGGCTTGGCCGATGAGCCGTCTTCCCGCGGTGTGCCGGTGATCCTGCTGCACGGCAGTTTTTCCAATCGCCGGTTCTGGTTTTCTCCCAAGGGCCTGGGGTTGGGCGCTTATCTGGCCCGGTTGGGGTTCGACGTCTGGATTCCGGAAATGCGCGGTCACGGCCTGTCCCAGCGCAACCACGACTATCGCAAGAACCGTGTCGCTGACTACGCTCGCTATGACTTGCCGGCCATTGGCGCGTTCGTGCGCGAACAGAGCGGGCAGGTCCCGCACTGGATCGGTCACTCGCTGGGCGGCATTACACTGGCAGCGGCGCTGGGCGGCGAGTACATCGGTGAGCCAGTCGTGGCTTCGGCGGCGTTTTTTGGCGCCCAGGTCAGTCGCACCTACTGGCCATTGAAGATTCCGCCGGTGGAGTGGAGCGGTCGCTTCATTCTCAAACGTTTTGCCCAGTTGTCCGGATCAAGGCTCAAGCGCGGTCCGGAGGACGAGCCTATCGGCCTGGCCCTGGAAAGCATGCGTTGGTACGGTCTGTTCGGGCGCTTCGGCGATGCCGATAAAAACTGGTGGGACGGTTTGGCCGAGGTCAAGTTACCGGTGCTTGCCGTGAGCGCAGCGGGTGATCATCAGGATCCCGCGTGGGCTTGTCGCAAACTGTTCGAGCAGTTCGGTTCCGAGCACAAGCAATTTATCAATCTGGGTCGTGACCAGGGTTTTGTCGATAATTTCGGCCATGTTGAAATGCTTGTCAGCAAACCTGCCCAGGCTGAAGTCTGGCCTTTGGTGGTTCGCTGGCTGGCGGATCAGCAGACGCCGTTGTTGGGAGAGCAAGGGGATTTGGCCGCGGCGGTTTGAACCTGATGCTCTAACAAGGGCATTTCGCTCTGGTCGGCTTGCGGCTAAGATATGACGCATTGAGCTGTTCTGGTCACTTTCCGTGACTGAGCCATCACTGATGTTCGTGCTGTCTTCCTCTTTACAGGAGTTTCTCGATGATCCATTACCTCACGCCTGACCTGTGCGATGCCTATCCGGAACTGGTGCAGGTGCTGGAACCGATGTTCAGCAATTTCGGCGGCCGTGATTCTTTCGGTGGCGAAATCGTGACCATCAAGTGTTTCGAAGACAACTCGCTGGTCAAGGAGCAGGTCGAGCTCAAGGGCAATGGCAAGGTTCTGGTGGTCGATGGCGGGGGCTCCCTGCGCCGCGCGCTGCTGGGCGACATGCTCGCCGAGAAAGCGGCCAATAATGGCTGGGAAGGCCTGGTGATCTACGGTTGCATCCGTGACGTCGACGTCATTGCGCAAACCGACCTGGGGGTCCAGGCGCTGGCCAGCCACCCGATGAAAACCGACAAGCGCGGGATCGGTGATCTCAACGTTGCCGTGACCTTCGCTGGCGTGACCTTCCATCCGGGCCATTACATCTATGCGGACAACAACGGCGTGATCATCTCGCCCAGCCCGCTGAAAATGCCTGAATAAAAACGGCTGCAGATCAGAGGAGTGCGGATGTTCGAGGAAGAAAACGCGCAATGGGGGCTGGTGCATGCCCTGGTGCTGGACGGTAGAGGCGGCGCGCGTTCGATTGCCCGGACTGAACTTGATGACTTGCAGCTGCAGGCGCATGAAAGCCTGTGGCTGCACTGGGATCGCAGTCATCCGCAAACCCGGACCTGGTTACGCAAATCCAGTGGTCTGAGCGAATTCAGCTGTGACCTGTTGCTCGAAGAAAACACCCGTCCGCGACTTTTACAGCTTTCCGACAGCGAACTGCTGCTATTTTTGCGCGGGGTCAATCTGAACCCCGGTGCCGAGCCGGAAGACATGGTGTCGGTGCGGATCTTCGGTTCTGCCCAGCGGGTCATTTCCCTGCGTTTGCGTCCATTGCGCGCCACTGAAGAGTTGCTGGTGCAATTGGCCGACGGCAAAGGGCCGAAAACAGCCTCCGAACTCATCCTGTACATGGCGCAGTACCTCACCAACAAGGTGCAGGATCTGGTCAGCGACCTCTCGGAAGTGGTCGATGAGGAAGAAGAAAAGCTGGATGCCGACGAACGGTATGCGCCGGAACACGGTGCTGTATTGCAGATCCGTCGCAGGGCCGCCGCGTTGAAGCGTTTTCTTGCTCCGCAGCGGGATATTTTCGGGCAGTTGACCCGGATCAAGTTGCCCTGGTTCGTCGAGGACGATGGTGATTACTGGAACGAATTGAACAACAGCCTGACCCGCTACCTCGAAGAGCTGGAATTGACCCGGGAGCGGGTGGGGCTGGTTCTGGAAGCGGAAGACCGTCGGTTGAGCGTGCGCATGAATCGCACGATGTATCGCTTTGGCGTCATCACCGGGATCTTTTTGCCGATGAGTTTTCTGACCGGGCTTCTGGGGATCAACGTCGGTGGAATTCCATTCTCTGCCAGCCCTTATGGCTTTCTGATCGCCTGCCTGATGATGGTCTCGGTGGCGCTGGGGCAGTGGTGGTTGTTCCGACGTTTGCGCTGGGTCTGAGGGAAACCATGTGACCCGATCAAAACTCACCGCGTCTTCCACAGACATCACGAGAGGTGCGTATGCACGATCCGTTTGAACAGTCTTTGCGCGACATGCTCAACGCCTCACCGTCCACCCGGGACGACGATGCGTGCCTTGGGCGAGTACTCAAAACCGCCAACCGCCAGGTCGGCGCAGGCGATCTGTTCAGCCTGCTTGGCCGCTGGCTGCCCGCCCTGATGATCGCCCTGAACAACGGCTCGGCCCATGTCGCGCCAGTGTCCCGTCTTCGCAAACCTACCGCTCGCACTGCTGATAAGGCTGATTGAATATGGAACTTGATCTCTGGACCCAGAGCCTCGTCACTGCAATGACTGCGTTGTGGACCAAGGTTGCGAACTTCATTCCGAACCTGTTCGGCGCACTGGTCGTGCTGCTGTTGGGTTTCGTCGTGGCCAAGCTGCTGGACACCCTGCTTTCCAAATTGCTCGCCAAATTGGGCCTTGATCGCTTGATGGGTGGCACCGGTCTGACCAAGCTGCTGTCCCGCGCCGGATTGCAGGTTCCCATTTCGACCCTGATCGGCAAGATCGTCTATTGGTTCGTCCTGCTGATTTTTCTGGTTTCTGCCGCAGAATCTCTTGGGCTTGAACGAGTTTCAGCTACGCTGGATATGCTTGCGTTGTATGTACCGAAGGTTTTCGGCGCGGCGCTGGTGTTGCTGGTAGGCGTTTTACTGGCGCAACTGGCCAACGGGCTGGTGCGTGGAGCGGCAGAAGGCGTAGGCCTGGACTATGCTGCAGGGCTTGGACGAATTGCCCAGGGCCTGGTGATCATCATCAGTATTTCGGTTGCGATCAGCCAGTTGGAGGTCAAGACCGACCTGCTGAACCATGTGATCGTGATCGTTTTGATAACCGTTGGTCTGGCGGTAGCGCTGGCCATGGGCTTGGGAAGCCGGGAAATTGCCGGCCAGATCCTTGCGGGTATCTACGTGCGTGAGCTGTACCAGGTTGGGCAACAAGTGCGTGTTGGCGAGGTCGAAGGCCAGATCGAAGAGATCGGCACGGTTAAAACCACATTGCTGACCGATGAGGGTGAGCTAGTCTCTCTTTCCAATCGGATCCTCCTTGAGCAGCATGTGAGTAGCCGCTAACCCGGCAAACCCTGCTAATGTATGCCGCCGCAAAATGCCCGCTGATGCTGGCTGCGGCGGACATTGACCTGACTGTCGGCCCGACTTGTTTTGAATAAAGCCCAATCGTTATCCATGCGCTACGACCCCCGCGAGCTCTCTGATGAGGAGTTGGTCGCGCGCTCGCATACCGAGCTGTTTCACGTAACACGCGCCTATGAAGAACTGATGCGGCGTTACCAGCGAACATTATTTAATGTGTGTGCGCGATATCTCGGGAACGATCGTGATGCAGACGATGTCTGTCAGGAGGTCATGTTGAAGGTGCTGTATGGCCTGAAGAACTTCGAAGGTAAATCGAAGTTCAAGACGTGGCTATATAGCATCACGTACAACGAGTGCATCACACAGTATCGGAAGGAACGGCGAAAGCGTCGCTTGATGGACGCATTGAGTCTTGACCCCCTCGAGGAAGCGTCCGAAGAAAAGGCGCCGAAACCTGAGGAAAAGGGTGGACTTGATCGCTGGCTGGTGTATGTGAATCCGATTGACCGCGAAATTCTGGTGCTACGTTTTGTCGCAGAGCTGGAGTTTCAGGAGATCGCAGACATCATGCATATGGGTTTGAGTGCAACAAAAATGCGGTACAAACGCGCTCTGGATAAATTGCGTGAGAAATTTGCAGGCATTGCTGAAACTTAGTTCAGCGCAAATATCTCTTACGTGTAGGCAAGTTCTGTTAGACTTGCCGCCGAGTTGTCCCCCGGTTTGCGGGACTGCTTCACAATCACCAGATGGGGATTTAACGGATGAAACTGAAAAACACCTTGGGCTTGGCCATTGGTACTCTTATTGCCGCTACTTCGTTCGGCGCACTGGCACAAGGCCAAGGCGCAGTTGAAGGCGAGCTCAACTACGGGAAGAAGTACAACGACAGCGTTAACAACGTTGAAGACGGCTACACTCCTGGCGCCTCCATCGGTTACTTCTTGACCGACGACGTATCGTTGAACTTGACCTACAACAATGACGACCACACCCGTTCGAACAACGGTACTGGTAATCAGAAAATCGAAGGCGACCAGTTCGGTCTGAACGCTCAGTACCACTTCAACAACGCTGGCGACGCTCTGCGTCCTTACGTTCAAGGTGGTGTCAAGCACGGCAGCATGACCAACGTAGCCGCTGACGGCCACACCGGTCGTGACCAGTCGACTTTCCTGACTGCTGGCGCTGGCCTGAAGTACTACTTCCTCGAAAACGTCTACGCTCGTGCTGGCGTAGAAGCTGACTACAAACTGGACAACGGCCGTTGGGACTACATCCCGTCCGTAGGTCTGGGTGTGAACTTCGGTGGCGGCAACAAGCCTGCTGCTGCTCCGGTTCCAGCACCAGAAGTCTGCTCCGACAGCGACAACGATGGCGTTTGCGACAATGTCGACAAGTGCCCGGACACCCCGGCCAACGTAACTGTTGACGCTGATGGCTGCCCGGCTGTTGCTGAAGTCGTTCGTGTAGAGCTGGACGTGAAGTTCGACTTCGACAAGTCGGTAGTCAAGCCAAACAGCTACGGCGACATCAAGAACCTGGCTGACTTCATGAAGCAGTACCCATCGACCACCACTACTGTTGAAGGTCACACTGACAACGTCGGTCCTGACGCTTACAACCAGAAACTGTCCGAGCGTCGTGCAAACGCCGTTAAGCAAGTTCTGACCAACCAGTACGGTGTTGAGTCGTCCCGCGTTCAGTCCGTTGGCTACGGCGAATCCCGCCCTGTTGCTGACAACAAAACTGAAGCTGGTCGCGCTGTTAACCGTCGCGTAGAAGCGCAGGTTGAAGCTCACGCTAAGTAATTAGCGCGCAGCTCTGAGAAAAGCCCGGCTCAGGCCGGGCTTTTCTTTGCCTGCGATTTGGTGAGGAAGGACGCGTCAGGCGCGTTGAAGTCCAGCATTGATGTCGACGAATGGAGCCTCTTCGCGAGCAGGCTCGCTCCCACAGGAGGGGATGGCGTTAGCTGCGACTGCGCCGATCACCAGGATTGCCGGGCTTTTCAACTCGAAGGCACAGGCATCTTCCTCCATTGCCATCAGGCTGCTTCGACATTCCCGTTGATGCGGCAACGACGCGTTTTCAATCATCGCAACCGGCGTGTCTGCGGCCATTGCCCCCGCCAGCAATTGCTCACGGATTTCGCTGAGCTTTGCCACCCCCATGTAGATCACCAGTGTCGTGCCACCTTGGGCCAGCGCTTGCCAGTTCAGGCTGCTGTCATCCTGAGTGTGGGCGGTCACCAGCGTCACCCCGCGTGCCACGCCGCGCAAGGTCAATGGAATATCGCATTGCGTCGCGCCTGCCAGCCCGGCAGTGATGCCGTTGACCAATTCGGTCTCGATGCCACGCTCGCGTAGCCACTGCGCTTCTTCACCGCCACGCCCGAAGATGCACGGGTCGCCCCCCTTGAGTCTCACCACGCATTTTCCCTGGCGGGCATAACGCAGCATCAGGCGATGGATAAAGGCTTGCGGCGTTGAACGACAGCCACCGCGCTTACCCACCGGAATAATCCGTGCATCGGGGCAATGTTCCAGCACCGCGTCGTTGACCAGATCGTCGATCAGCACCACATCCGCTTCCCTCAACGCCCGAACAGCTTTGAGGGTCAGTAACTCGGGATCGCCGGGACCTGCACCCACCAGCCAGACTTTTGCACTCATAGTGTTTTCCTCACGAGATGGCGGCTTGCGGCTGCGCTGTGGCGGCCAGCAAACGCTTGATTTCCGGGACGCAGGAGCCGCATTGCGTGCCGCAACCCAATTCTTGTTTCAAGCCCTGCAAGTCCAGGCCGCGGCGGATGCCGGCGCAGACCGCGTTCTGGCTGACGTTTTTGCAGTTGCACAGGGTTTTGTTGCCGATCTCTTCAGCGTCGACCTGGCCCGGTGGGGCACTCAGTGGCGCCAGCAGCCAGCGCCGTAGCTGTTCATCGGCGCGACCTTCAAGCCAGAGGTTTTGCAGCCAGTGCCGGGCGAGGGTTTCACCCGCCAAGCGGATCGCGGTGATCCGGCCGTTCTCGATCCGCACGCGTTTACCGATGGAGCGTCGTGGATCGTCGTAGGCCAGGACCGGTCCATCGTTTAGCCCCAGGCATTGATCGATATCGCGCAGCAGTTGCGGATCTGGCGCCATGGCGCTGGCAGCGCGTATCAGCAGTGCAGGGCGCTCGCGACCGGTCAGGCTGAGGCTGACGTAGGAAAACGCCTCGCAGAGAGGGCGTAGAGTCTCAAAATGTTGTTGGACATCGCCCTCTATCAGCGCGAAAAGGTGCCAAGGCAATTGCACCGGTTCCAGGCGCACGCCGCTGTGTTTGAGCTCCGGTTGTTTCGACAAAGGGTCGAAGGCGGGCAGGGTGAGGCTGTTCACGCCCCCCTTGAGAAAACGGTCACCAAAATGCATCGGCAAGAAGGCTTGGCCCGGACGCACACTGTCGTCACTGGCGACCGGCATGATCACCGCGCCGCGGCGGCTTTTCAGGCTGATCAAATCGCCTGTTTGCAGGCGATGCCGGCGCAGCTCATCCGGGTGCAGGCTCAACACGGCTTCACTGACATGACCGAACAACTGCGCGGCGGTGCCGGTGCGGCTCATGCCGTGCCATTGATCACGCAGGCGGCCGGTGATCAGGGTCAGCGGGAAGCGTGCATCGCGTTGCTCTTTGGCGGCACGATACGGATCGGCCACGAACTGTGCGCGCCCGCTGGAAGTCGGGAAAATGCCGTCGAGATAGAGGCGGGCGGTGCCTGCGCTGGACCCCGTAGGAAAGGGCCATTGTTGCGGGCCGATTTTGTCGAGCAACCCGTGGCTGATCCCGGACAAGTCCAGATCCCGACCACGCGTCAGTTGTTTGTATTCGTCGAAGACCTGCGCCGGGGTTTCAAAGGCAAACAGGCTGGTCGCTTCCGGACGCAGATGTTTCTCCAGGCGCTGTGCGAAATCCACCGTGATCGCCCAGTCCGGACGTGCTTCACCCGGTGCGACGATCGCGCGGCGGACATGGGAAATACGCCGTTCGGAGTTGGTCACCATGCCGTCCTTTTCGCCCCAGCTGGCGGCGGGCAACAACAGGTCGGCAAACCTGGCGGTTTCAGTGGTGCGAAAGGCCTCCTGCAAGACCACGAATGGACAGGCTTCCAGTGCCGCGCGCACGGCAGTCTGATCGGGAAGAGACTGCGCGGGGTTGGTGCAGGCGATCCACAAGGCTTTGATCTTGCCGCTGGCCACCTGCTCAAACAACTCGATGGCAGTCAGCCCCGGGTTTTCAGGCAGTTGATCAACGCCCCAGTAAGCGGCCACGTCGGCACGGTGCTCAGCGTTGGCGGCGTCACGATGGCCCGGCAGCAGGTTAGACAGGCTACCGGTTTCCCGCCCGCCCATGGCATTAGGCTGACCGGTCAACGAGAAAGGGCCGGCACCCGGGCGGCCAATTTGCCCGGTGGCCAGGTGCAGATTGATCAGTGCACTGTTTTTCGCGCTGCCTGCGGTGGACTGATTAAGCCCCATGCACCACAGCGACAGAAAGCTTGGTGATGTACCGACCCACTCGGCACATTGCTGCAATTGCTCGACGCTGATTCCGCAGAGCTGCGAAACCATTTGCGGCGTGTAGTCACGCACCAGGCTTTTCAGCTCAGCCAGACCTTCGGTGTGGTCCCTGATGAAGTCACGATCAATCCAGTCTTCCCACAGCAGCAGATGCAAAATCCCATGGAACAGGGCGACATCGGTGCCAGGCAAGATCGCCAGGTGCAGGTCAGCCAAATCGCAGGTATCTGTACGACGTGGGTCAATGACGATGACTTTCATCTGCGGCCGGCGGGATTTGGCTTCTTCCAGCCGACGAAACAGCACCGGATGGGCGTAGGCCATGTTGCTGCCGACGATCATCACGCAATCGCTCAACTCCAGGTCTTCGTAGCTGCAGGGCGGGGCGTCGGCACCCAGGCTGCGTTTGTAGCCGACCACCGCCGAGGACATGCACAGCCGCGAATTGCTGTCGATGTTGTTGGTACCCACCAGGGCACGTGCCAGCTTGTTGAAGGCGTAGTAGTCCTCGGTCAACAATTGCCCGGAAATGTAGAACGCCACGCTGTCCGGGCCATGTTCGGTTATGGTCGCGGCAAAAACGCTGGCGGCGTGATCGAGGGCGGTATCCCAGTCGGTGCGGTGGCGGGCAAGGCCTTTGCCCAGGCGCAGTTCGGGATACAGCGCCCGCGCCGTCACGTCCCCGGTCAGGTGCAGGGTCGAGCCCTTGCTGCACAGTTTGCCGAAATTGGCCGGGTGTGCCGGATCGCCGCTGACGCCGAGGATGCGCTCGCCGTCGTGCTCGATCAGCACCCCGCAGCCGACCCCGCAGTAACAGCAGGTGGACGCGGTGATCTGGCGGTCCATCAGCCTGCGTCCCGCAAGGCCAGCATCACTCGGCCATTTTCGACCCGTGCCGGGTGGTGGTGGGCGCAGCCGACGTCCGGGGCCAGGGCTTCGCCGCTTTGCAGATCGATTTGCCAGTTGTGCAGCGGGCAGGCCACTCGTTTGCCGTAGATCAGGCCTTGGGACAGCGGGCCGCCCTTGTGCGGGCAGCGGTCATCGAGGGCGAACACTTCGTCGTCGCTGGTACGAAAAATCGCGATGTCTCCCTTTGGGCCGGCGACGATCCGCGAGCCCAGGGCATTGATTTCATCCAGTGCGCAGATATCCAGCCAGTTCATGCCAGCACCTCCAGGTTTTTCACGGGGATGACGTCGAATTCTTTTTTCAGTTGTGGCTGTTCCAGGCGTTCCTTCCACGGGTCCTGTTCGAACGACAGCGAGAATTGCAGGCGATCGTTGAGCGCCTTGCGACGCTCCGGGTCCTCAAGCACGGCTTTCTTGATATGGTCCATGCCGACCCGCTGCAGGTAGTGCACGGTGCGTTCGAGATAAAAGGCTTCTTCGCGATAGAGCTGCAGGAATGCACCGTTGTATTCGCGGACTTCCTCGGCGGTTTTCAGTTTGACGAAAAATTCCGCGACTTCGGTCTTGATCCCGCCGTTGCCGCCGATGTACATCTCCCAGCCGGAGTCCACGCCGATGATTCCTACATCCTTGATGCCGGCTTCCGAGCAGTTGCGCGGGCAACCGGAGACAGCCAGTTTCACCTTGTGCGGTGACCACATGTTGAACAGGTCATGTTCCAGCTCGATACCCAACTGTGTGGAGTTCTGGGTGCCAAAGCGGCAGAACTCACTGCCGACGCAGGTTTTCACCGTGCGGATGGATTTGCCGTAGGCGTGGCCGGACGGCATGTCCAGGTCTTTCCATACCCCTGGCAGGTCTTGCTTGCGGATGCCCAGCAAGTCGATGCGCTGGCCACCGGTGACCTTGACCATCGGCACGTTGTACTTGTCGGCAACGTCGGCAATGCGCCGCAGTTCCGAAGGATTGGTCACACCGCCCCACATCCGCGGGACGACAGAGTAAGTGCCGTCTTTCTGGATGTTGGCGTGAGCCCTTTCGTTGATCAGGCGCGATTGCGGATCGTCCCTGGCTTCCCCCGGCCAGGTGGAAATCAGGTAGTAATTGAGTGCCGGCCGGCAAGTGGCGCAACCATTGGGTGTGCGCCAGTTCAGGTAGCTCATGGTGCCGGCGATGGTCAGCAGGTGCTGCTCGCGAATGGCCTGGCGGATCTGTCCGTGGTTGAGATCGCTGCAGCCGCAGATGGCCTTTTCGCTTTTCGGCTTGACGTCGGCGGCGCCGCCCACGGTGTTGATCAGGATCTGCTCCACCAAACCCGCGCACGAACCGCAGGAGCTGGCTGCCTTGGTGTGTTTCTTGACTTCGTCGACACTGAACAGCCCGTGCTCCTGGATCGCCTTGACGATGGTGCCTTTGCACACGCCGTTGCAGCCGCAGACTTCGGCGTTGTCGGCCATGCTCATGGCTTTGTCCTGGCCCTGATGTCCGACGTCACCGAGGGCGTTTTCACCGAACATCAGATGATCGCGGATCTCACTGATGGCATGGTTTTCACGGATCTGCCGGAAATACCAACCGCCATCTGCCGTGTCGCCGTACAGGCAGGCGCCGACCAGCACGTCATCCTTGATCACCAGTTTTTTGTAGACCCCGCCGATCGGGTCCGAGAGGGTAATGGTCTCGGTGCCTTCGCCACCCATGAAGTCGCCGGCGGAAAACAGGTCGATGCCGGTGACCTTCAGTTTGGTCGAGGTCACCGAGCCCTTGTAGGTGGCAAAACCGAGTTGCGCGAGGTGGTTGGCGCAGACCTTGGCCTGTTCGAACAGTGGCGCCACCAAACCATAGGCGATGCCGCGATGGCTGGCGCACTCGCCGATGGCATAGATCCGCGGGTCGTAGGTTTGCAGGGTGTCGTTGACCAGAATCCCGCGGTTGCACGGAATGCCGGATTTCTCCGCCAGTTCGGTATTGGGGCGAATGCCGGCGGCCATCACCACCAGGTCTGCGGGGATGATCTCGCCGTTCTTGAATTGCACCGACCCGACCCGACCGTTGCCCGCGTCGTGCAAGGCCTGGGTCTGTTCGCACAGGCGAAAGTGCAGGCCACGAGCCTCCAGGGCGGTTTGCAGTAATTGGCCGCTGGTCTTGTCCAGTTGCCGCTCCATCAACCACTCGCCGATGTGTACCACGGTGACGTGCATGCCCCGCAGCATCAGGCCGTTGGCGGCCTCCAGGCCGAGCAGACCGCCACCGATCACCACGGCGTGCCGGTGGGTTTTCGCGGTGTCGATCATGGCCTGGGTGTCGGCGATGTCGCGGTAGCCGATCACGCCCTCAAGGGTGTTGCCGGGAATGGGCAGGATGAAAGGTGTCGAGCCGGTGGCGATCAGCAGGCGATCGTATTCGGCTTCGCTGCCGTCTTCGGCAATGACCCGGCGCCTGACCCGGTCGATCTCCACCACTTTGCGGTTGAGCAGCAGTTTGATGTTGTTGTCCAGGTACCAGCTCAGGTCGTTGAGCACGATCTCTTCGAAGGTCTGTTCGCCCGCCAGCACCGGCGACAGCAGGATGCGGTTGTAGTTGGTGTGCGGTTCGGCGCCGAAGACCGTGATGTCGTACAGCTCTGTGCTCAGTTTGAGCAGTTCTTCCAGGGTCCGGACCCCGGCCATGCCGTTGCCGATCATCACCAGTTTTAGTTTTTTCATCAGGTTCTCCGGGGAGCTCAGGCCTGCCTCATCAGGGTTCAGGCCATGCTCGACAAATTTTGCGCAAACAAAAAAAGGCGTCCCGCCAGTTACCTGGCGAGGACACCTTTGTCCTGGTCCCGTTCTCTCGGGAAGTGCAGCCTTCGTCGTTGAAGCCTGCGCTTTATGTCTGTTGAAAGAGGTAATGCAGCGGTTGTGCCAAGTCGCTCAGGTCCCGTGTTTATTGGCGTTCATCCTCTTCATAGGGACAGAATCGTGAGGGAATGCACCGATTCAAAGCGCGCTGCCCGCTAATGGAGCGCAACCACCAGCAGCACCAGATTGAGCAACAGCGATACCAGCGCCAATGTCCGCCAGACTTTCAGTGGCTCGCGTTCCAGCAACGGCTTGGGGCGCACATTCAAACTGCGGCGTTCGCCCTGTTCGATCAGCAGCAGCCATTCTTCCGCCGTTTCGAAGCGTTGATCGGGGGCCACCGCCACGGCGCGCTCCAGGTTATGGGCGATCCAGTCCGGCAAGTCGGGCCGGTAGCGGCTGGCGTTGACCGGGATGCCAAACCTGGGGCGCTGGAACGCTTCGATTTCGCCATAGGGGTAGTGCCCGGTGAGCAGGAAATACAAGGTCACACCGACGGCGTACAAGTCCTGCTGTGGCGTCGGCATTTCGCCGCGAAAGGCTTCTGGCGCGATGTAACTGGGTGTACCCGGCAGGGCCCAGGGTAGATCTTGCGAGAGACCGGGGCAGTAGGCGAGGCCGAAATCCAGCAGGCGCAGCTCACCATCGTGCCCCAGTAACAGGTTTTCCGGTTTGATATCGCGATGCAGAATCTGCCGTCGATGCAACAGGCCGACCGCTCGCAACAAGCGTTCGGCGATGTCTTGCCACTGGGGCAGCGGCAACGGTCCGCTTTGCTCATACCGTTGCGCCAGGGTAGCGCCCGAATATTCACGCATCACGTAGTACAAATGCTGACGCTGACTGGCGGCATGGACTTCAGGAAAATGTCGACCGGCCACGCGTTTGAGAAACCACTCTTCCGACAGCAGTGCTTGCCCGGCCTGGTGATCGTCGTGCAGGCGCCCCGGCAGCGTTTTCAGCAGCCAGGGTTGTTGCTGATTGTCGCGAACGCGATAAAGCAGTGATTGCTGGCTCTGGGCGACGATCCCCTCGACTTGCCAGCCCTCGAACGCCTGACCCGGTTTCAAGGCTGGCGGCAGTGGCCATTGCTGCAAGTGAATCAACGCATCGCCAATGCTTGCTTCACCGAGGGCATCAATCCGCACCAGTAAAGCGCTGGCATTGTCCTGGCTGCCCGCCAGGTGCGCGGCATTGACCAGGGTTTGCGCAGCGCTTTTCAAGTCCGGTTGATCACGCAGGATCGCCGCAATGGCGGTATCGCCCAGGACGGCCCAGATGCCATCGCTGAGCAGGACGAAACTTTCATCGGGGCGCAACTCACCGTCAAGAAAATCCAGCACCAGATGTTGATCGAGGCCCAGCGCCCGTTTCAGCACATGTTGCATGCCCGGCTGGTCCCAGACGTGATCCTCGCTGATTCGCTGCAATCGATCGGCGTGCCAGCGATACACCCGACAATCACCGACATGGGCCAGGGTAAAACGCCGACCGCGCAGGACCAGCGCACTGAGGGTGGTCAGCAGCGGTTGTCCGCCGCCGTTGGCCTGCAACCAGCGGTTTTGTGCCAACAGCAGACGGTCAAGTGCCTGGGCGACGCTCCAGGTTTCCGGCGTGGCGTAGTAATCCAGCGCCAGCGCCTGCAACGTCGAACGGGCAGCCAGACCGCCATCGGCGCACTGGCTGACACCGTCGGCGATGGCGAACAGGTAGCCTTTGCTCGCCGCCAGCGCAGGAGCCGGCGTGACCAGGCGCAAGGCATCCTGGTTTTCCTCGCGGGGACCGATGGCGCTGGCTTCGGCGAAACTCAGTTGCAGGCTCATCGCGACCTCAGACCCGCGCAGCTGTCACGGCGGCCGAACCCCAGGTGGTTCTCCAGCGGCGTTTCACGCCGTGCAGGCCGAACCAGGCCAGCACGCCGAGGCTGGCGAACAACCACAGCGCCAGTTGATAGCTGCCGGTGCTTTGCTTGATCGCGCCCATGCCGGCCGCGAGGGCAAAACCACCGATGCCGCCAGCCATGCCGATCAGGCCGGTCATCACGCCGATTTCCCGACGAAAACGCTGCGGCACCAACTGGAATACCGCGCCATTACCGGCACCCAAACCGAGCATGGTGCAGACGAAAAGCGCCAGTGCGGCGTAGGAGTTCGGCAGGTTGAAACCTACAGCGGTAATGCAGATTGCCGCGACGGTGTACATCGCCAGCAAGGTCCGAATACCGCCGAAACGGTCAGCCAGCGCACCGCCCAAGGGGCGCATCAGGCTGCCACCGAACACGCAGGCAGCGGTGTAGTAGCCGGCAGTGACCGGGCTCAGGCCGTACTGGTCGTTGAAGTAACCGGGCAGGGCGCTGGCCAGGCCGATGAAGCCGCCGAACGTCACGCTGTAGAAAAACATGAACCACCAGCTGTCACGATCGCCCAGGGCCTTGAAGTAGTCGGCCATGGATTTGGCTTTTGGCCGCTCGGGGGCGTTTTTGGCCAGCCAGGCGAAGACGATCAGGGTCAGGATCAGCGGAATCAGGGCGAAGCCGAACACGTTGCTCCAGCCAAACGCCGCCGCCAGCACCGGGGCGATCAATGCGGCGAACACCGTACCCGAGTTCCCTGCACCGGCGATGCCCATGGCCTTGCCTTGATGCTGCGGCGGATACCACTGCGATGCCAAGGGCAGGGCGACGGCGAAAGACGCGCCGGCCATGCCCAGGAACAGCCCCAGCAGCAACGCTTGCTCGTAGCTGTGGATACCGAGTTTCCAGGCGCCGAACAGGGCGCAGATTACAATGACCTGACCGATCAGGCCGGCTGTTTTGGGCGACAGGCGATCAGCCAGCATTCCCATGATAAAACGCAAGACCGCCCCGGCCAGAATGGGCGTGGCCACCACCAGGCCGCGTTGCTGCGTTGTCAGGTGCAGGTCGGCGGCGATCTGTACCGCCAGAGGTCCGAGCAGATACCAGACCATGAAGCTCAGGTCGAAATAGAGGAAGGCTGCGAACAATGTCGGTGTATGGCCAGATTTCCAGAAGCTTGAATTCATCGCGCACCTCAGCTGTGAAGAGTCTCGGAAGGAGTCATGAGCTTGCAGGTGGGGCGCCGTTACGGCCGCACCACCGGCCCCGTGCTGTGGGGCCAAAACGAAAAAACGCCGCGACCCGATTCGCCAGGGGCAAATGAGGTGCGCGACGTCTTTGTCGTAGGTGGGGCAACCGCCGTTGGTTACCTGTGGTGATTACTTAGCGAGATTTGTGCCAACAGTTAGAGACCGAGTCGCCGCCATTCGCGAGCAAGCCCGCTCCCACATGGATAGTGGGTGTCCACAAAACCTGTGGGAGCGGGCTTGCTCGCGAAGGCAATAGAACATTCACCACTGGACTTCAGCCAAGCAACTCGCTCATGGCAATGATCTGCTCCGCCACTTGAATCAGCTTCTGCTGTCGGCTCATCGCCTGGCGGCGCATCAGGGTGTAGGCCTCTTCCTCGTTGCAATTCTTCATTTTCATCAGCAGCCCTTTGGCCAGTTCGATGCGCTTGCGCTCGGCCAATTGCTGGTCGCGGGCATGCAACTGGGCACGCAAGGCCTGGTCGCTTTCGAAGCGCGCCATGGCCACATCGAGAATCGGCTGCAGGCGTTGTGCGTGAATGCCTTCGACGATGTAGGCACTGACCCCGGACTTGATCGCCTGTCGCATCACCTCGGGGTCGTGCTCGTCGGTGAACATCACAATCGGTCGGGGCTGGTCGCGAGTCACCAGCACCACTTGTTCCATGACATCGCGCCCCGGTGACTCGGTATCGATCAGGATCACATCCGGACGCACCGTTTCGACGCGTTCGGGCAAGTCGATGGTCAGGCCGGATTCATCGATCACTTCGAAACCGGCCTCGGTCAGGGCGGCCTTCAGGCGTCCGACTTTTTTGGCAGTGTCGTTGATCAGCAGGATACGCAGCATGTTCGTGGTCTCCTGTCAGCGGCTGGCAAAAAGGGTTGAGCTGTCGCTCAGGGCGTGCAGTTTGAAACTGCGGGCATAGCCGGCCGGGTCCGAGCCGTCCCAGATTTTGCCGTCGATCAACTGACTGCTGCGCATCTCCTTACCCAGTGCCGCGACACCTACAGCGCTGGCCGCTTCACGATATAAGTCTAGTTGCTGGACTTGACGGGCCACGGCCAGGTAATCCGGGTCGTCGCGCAACAAACCCCAGCGACGGAATTGGGTCATGAACCACATGCCATCGGACAGATGCGGCAGATTGACCTCGCCTTCACCATGGAAGCGCAGGGCGTGCGGGTCTTGCCAGCGATTGCCCAGACCATCGGCATAGTCGCCCAGCAGGCGCGGCTCGATGCATTCCAGTGGTGCATCGAGGTATTGCGCTGCACTGAGCAATTGCGCGGTGCTGCGACGATTTTCGCTGCTTTCTTCGATGAAGCGACTGGCCTCCAGAATCGCCATCACCAACGCGCGGGCAGTGTTGGGGTATTGCTCGACGAAGGCGCGGGTGCAGCCCAGGACCTTTTCCGGGTGATCGGGCCAGAGGGTCTGGGTGGTCGCCATCGTGAAACCAAGACCCTGTTGCACTGCGCTGGCGGACCAGGGCTCACCGACACATAAACCGTCGATGCGCCCTGCTTGCAGGTGCGCGACCATTTGTGGCGGCGGCACCACCACGCTGTCGACATCCTGCAGCGGGTGAATGCCCTGGCTGGCGAGCCAGTAATACAGCCACATGGCATGGGTGCCGGTTGGAAAAGTCTGGGCGAAGGTGAGTTTTGAGCGAGTTTGGTGCACGTGCCGATCCAATGCCTCAGGACTGGTCACTCCCAGCGCCTGCAAGCCGCGGGACAGATTGATGCTCTGGCCGTTCTGATTCAGGCCCATCAACACGGCCATATCGGTCGCGGCCACACCACCGATGCCCAAGTGAACGGCGTAGACCAGACCGTAGAGGCTGTGGGCTGCATCGAGTTCGCCGCTGACCAGCTTGTCTCGAAGGTTGGCCCAGGACGACTGGCGCTTGAGGTTCAGGGTCAAGCCGTGGGGTTGGGCGAAGCCCTGGGTGGCGGCGACAACCACCGAGGCGCAGTCGCTCAGGGCCATGAAGCCGAGATTGATTTCGGTTTTTTCCGGGGCATCGCTGCCATTGACCCAGGCCAGAGGGCCGGCTGACGGTTCGTTCATCGCGCGTTCACCTTGCAAAAAAAACGTCGTCACCGGTCCGTGCATGAGCAGGCCGGGGACGACGCCATTGTCTTTGCACACATTCCGTCGTTGGCATGGGTGCTGGTGCCTTGAATGGTGCAAGGCATATGCCAGTCCGGGCTTCATCAGCTTTCCATCAGGATTCAACGCGCCATCTCTTTCATCCTGCCGACTCCTGATCGTCAGGCTGTGAAGGAGGTTGGCGTGCACATCGAATCACCAGGCGCACCAGGTTTCCCTGATGCCCGTTTCAGCGGGCGGGTGCTGCATCTGTGCGTCAGCGAATCCCCTGTACATCTGGTTTCGCAACGGTGCGCATCGGCCTGCCACCTGCAGGTCGGCTGGGAAGGGCTGATTGCGATGAACGGAGTATTTGAGGTGCGCGGCAGTGTGCAGGTCTTGCCAATTCCGCAAGCAGCACTGGTGAAACTGCAAGTGTTCATCGATCTGGGGAACGCGCTGAACGATCAACGACTCAACCAGGCTCCCTGGGCGGCATTGCCGGTGGCGCATCAAACCGTTCAGTCCGAGAGAGCGCTTGAGCGCTGGTATATCGAACAGGCCATGACCGGTGGTTTGGCTTATCAAGCCTTTGCCAGCGTGCTGCGTCATACCGAGAGTTACGGACTTGTGCGTTTCCTGCTGGAGCAGGGCACCCACAGCGAAAAGTTGAGCATCCTGGCGCAGCGTTATGGCGTTTCCGTGTCGCATTTTCGTCGACTGTGCCAACAGGCGCTGGGCACGGCAGCCAAGCCTGCCTTGCGTGGCTGGCGGACGGCCCAGGCACTGCTGAACATGAGTCTGCAGGACGGCTCCCTGACGGATGTGGCGCTGGAGTTCGGTTTTGCCTCTTCTTCGCATTTCTCCAAGGAAATCCGTGAACTGGTGGGCTTTGCCCCCAGCAGCCTGGCCGACATTACCTACCTTCCAGGCAAGTGAGTCGATGAACCGCCGATCGTTGTCCATATCCCTTTTGCCCATCTGCTTAAGTGGCGTGTTCCTGCTCGCACCCTTTGCCGCGCAGGCCGATGTTTTCAGTTTCGAGGCCCGTGAACAGAGCGCACGCACCTTTTTCAGCGAGCTGTCCGGATCACTGGGCAAGCCGGTGATCGTCAGCAAGGCTGCTGCGATCAAGCGGATCTCCGGTACGTTCGATCTGCTCGTGCCGCAACGAACCTTTGAGCGCGTCGCCTCGCAAATGGGCTTGATCTGGTACAGCGACGGTCAGGCGATTTATCTGTATGACGCCCCGGAAATCAAAAGCTCCATGGTCTCGCTGCAAACCCTGACCGTGGCCAGGCTGCAGGCGTTCCTGGAGCGCTCCGGATTGCACGATGCCCGTTATCCGTTGCGTCATGACGGTCTGCGTACTTTCCATGTGTCGGGGCCGCCGATGTATGTCGATCTGGTTGTGCAAGCGGCCGGGATGATGGATAACCAGCGCTCGGAACTGTTGCTGGGCAAGCAGCAGATCGGTGTCATTCAGGTACGGAACACCTTTGTCAGCGACCGTAAGTACGAACTGCGCGATGACAAGGTGACCATCCCCGGGCTGGCCACCGTGATCGAGGATCTGTTGCGCGGTGAGACGCGCGAGTTCGAGCCGTCGGTGGCGCAAGTTCCTGCGCCGCGTCCACAGGGATTGATGCCGGCGTTTCCCCTGGAAGGCCTGGCAACCAACCCTGCGGATCAGGACCCGGCAGCGCCGCGGATCATTGCGCGAGACATGGCTGCCGGAAACATTCGGGTAGTGGCATACCCGGACACCAACGCCTTGCTGGTCAAGGGGTTGCCGGAGCAAGTGCGCTTTATCGAGAACCTGGTGAGTGCGCTGGACACGCCGAAACGACACGTGGAACTGTCGTTGTGGATCATTGATTTGCACAAGGATGAACTCAATCAACTGGGCATCAACTGGCAAGGTGCGTTGAGGTCGGGGAAATTCGCTGCATCGCTCAATGCCGGCTCGGCGACCACCCTCGATGGCCTGTCGTTCGTGACCCAGGTCATGGCGCTGGAGCGCACCAACCGGGCCAACGTGGTCTCGCGACCGGTCATCCTCACCCAGGAAAACGTACCGGCGATCTTCGACAACAACCGCACGTTTTATGCCCCGCTGGTGGGCGAGCGCAGTGTCGATTTGCAGCACGTCACCTACGGCACGCTGGTCAGTGTACTGCCCCGTTTCGCCCAGGCGGACGAGGTCGAGATGTCGCTCAATATCGAGGACGGCAACGAGGTCGAAAAACCGGATCAGGGCAAGCAGCCTGGTACATTGCCGACGGTCGGCCGCACACGGATCAGCACGGTGGCGCGGGTGCCTCAGGGCAAGAGTCTGTTGGTGGGCGGTTTCACCCGCGATGACAACAGCGAGCAAGTCGGCCGGATCCCGGTACTGGGTTCGATTCCGTGGGTCGGACGCTTGTTCAGCTATCGGCAGAATCGCTCGGCCAATACGGTGCGGGTGTTCCTGATTCAACCCAAGGAGATTGTCGACGTACTGCAACCCGCCACGACTGAACCGGCCACGCAGTTGCTGAGCCCGGAGCAGCATGAGCGTGTGCGCCGTGCCTATTTTCGGGCAGCCATAAAATGATCCTGCCACCGATTTCCACCGGAGGGCGAGCCGCCCAGGCGAGGCTTAATACCGAGAAAGCTGCTGAGCATCCACAGCCGCAGGCAGATGCCGATATCGATCTCGACGACAGCGGTACGACCGCCACCGTCCAGCGCTTTGTACACAGCAGCGATGAAATGTCCGCGGCACTGGCGCAGTTCCGTGGTCGTCGGCATTTCGAACTCAAGTCCGACACCCTGACCGATAACTTCGAAAGGGTCCTGGACGACGACACCGTGCCCAAGGCGCGACAGATACTCAACCTTGCCCGGTTGACCGATAAATCCGTCACCTGGCTGTTGCAAATGGCGCGAAAACTGTTCGCCGATGACAGCGACCTGGCATTGGTGCTACGAGAACTGTTGCGCCGCAGGAAACTCGAGACAGGCACTCGTCGGCGACTCGAAACGCTGTTGCAGACGGTGGTTGCCCAGGGCTCCCCCAAGCGCATGAACGCCGGGATCAACGCCGCCCTGAAAGCCCGGATGTTCGGTAAAGGCATGGCGGTGCACGCAGGCCTGTTGCGTGAGACGTACCGCGATTTTCTCGAGTCGGACCAAGGTCCGCTCAGTTGCTACCAGGACTGGATCGCGCTGTACGGTCCACACCAACGCATGAGCGTGCTGGCCTTCATCGAAGCGGCGTTGCTCACCGACATCAGTGCCCAGGATCCCAGTTGCTCGCGCGCAGAGTTCGGCCAACTGCTGGTCAGGGTGAACGAGCTGAAGTGCCTGCGTTCAGCCGATGAGCTGTTCATCGGCCGCCTGCTCGGTGATGCTCTCATCTGCCGGCACAACCCCCACGAGCCTGACTGGCTGGTGGTCCTGTTCGGCCTGTTGGCCTACCCCGATGAGCTAGATCAGCTGCTGCTCGGCGCATTGGGCGAGGGCGTGCTGTTGAGTCCGCACCGTGAACGCTCGACCGTTCTACAAACGGTGCGCCGGCTCAGCCTGCAACTGCCGACACCGCTGTTTGCCGATGAAGAGGCGCCGGTGCGTCTGGCACAGCAGTTCACCCGACTGGCTGACATCGCCTATGCCCACGAATGTATTGAGCAGCGACGCCGCGGTGGTGGCTCATGACTTTTTCCCGGAACTGACCTGCCATGCTCAATGTGTTTTTGCGCAACGTCGGCGCGTGCCCGGAGCTGCTGATCCTGACGCTGATGGTGATGATCATCGCCATGCTGATCATTCCCCTGCCGACAGTGCTGGTGGATTTTCTCATCGGCCTGAACATCGTCATCTCGCTGCTGGTGTTCATGGGCTCGTTCTACATCGAACGCATCCTCAGCTTTTCGACGTTTCCGGCCTTGCTGCTGTTGACCACGCTGTTTCGCCTGGCGCTGTCGATCAGCACCAGCCGGCTGATTCTCAGTCAGGCCGATGCGGGGGAGATCATCGCGTCCTTCGGTGAGTTCGTGATCGGCGAAAGCCTGGTGGTGGGCTTCGTGATTTTTTCCATCGTCACCATTGTCCAGTTCATCGTGATCACCAAGGGCTCGGAGCGGGTGGCCGAAGTCGCGGCGCGCTTCTCGCTGGACGGCATGCCGGGCAAGCAGATGAGCATCGACGGTGACCTCAAGGCCGGCGCCATCACTGCCGAGGAAGCCAGGGAAAAACGCAGCGTGCTGGAGCGCGAAAGCCAGTTGTATGGCTCGTTCGACGGCGCGATGAAGTTCATCAAGGGCGATGCGATCGCCGGCATCATCATTATCTTCGTCAACTTCATTGGCGGCATGGCCATCGGCGTCGGGCAAATGGGCATGGACATGTCCACAGCCTTGTCGACCTACACCCTGTTGACCATTGGCGATGGTTTGGTGGCGCAGATTCCCGCACTGCTGATCGCCATCGGTGCCGGTTTCATCGTCACTCGTGTCAACGGCGATGACGCCAACCTGGGGCGCAACATGCTCGCGCAGATGCTGGGGCATCCGTTCGTGCTGGGGGTGACGGCGCTGCTGGCGGTGGGTGTCGGCCTGCTGCCCGGGTTTCCGTTGCTGACTTTCCTGCCTATTGCCGCCGTCCTGGCACTGGTGGTGTTCGTCCGGCAGCGCAAGGCTTCCCGAGGTGAAAGTACAAATGAAAACCGCCCGACCTCTGCCCAGGGGGATGCCATGCAGAGCGGATCGGGTCTGCTCGACGACATTGACAACATTGCCACCGAAACCGTCGCCTTGATGTTGCTGGTGCCCACGGCGCGGTTGGAAGAGTTGAGCAAGGCCCGCTGGGCCGCACGTTTTCGCAGCCAGTTTTTCGTCGACTACGGGTTGCGCATTCCCGAACCGCAGATTCGCCCCAGCGAGGCGTTGCCGGCCCATCAAGTGGCGGTATTGATCAATGAAGTACGCGCCGAACAGTTCGACATCCATTTCGATCAATGGCGTCTGCTCGACTACTCGCCGGAGCTGGAGCCCCTGGGCATTGCCCTGGTGCGTGGCAATGACAGCAATCGCCTGGGCGGAATCTGGGTCAACGCGGCCGACAGGGAGCGGGTGCAGCAGTTGGGGTATCACCTGCGTGCGGCGGACGAGGAATGCTATCGCTGCCTGGTCACGCTGCTGGCGCGCAATATCCAGGAGTTTTTTGGCGTGCAGGAAACCAAGCAACTGCTCGACGAAATGGAAGCGCGCTACCCCGATCTGCTCAAGGAAGTGTATCGCCACGTCACGGTGCAGAAGATCGCCGAGGTGCTGCAGCGGTTAATCGGCGAGCGCATTTCAGTGCGCAACATGAAGCTAGTTCTCGAGTCGCTGGCCCATTGGGCGTCGCGGGAAAAGGACGTACTGGCACTGGTCGAGCACGTCCGCGGCGCGATGGCCCGCTACATCAGCAACAAGTTTGCCCAGGGCAATGACCTGCGTGTGCTGTTGTTGTCGGCGGAGTTCGAAGAGGTGGTGCGACGAGGGATTCGACAAACGTCGGGCGGCAGTTTCATCAACCTGGAACCGGCCGAGTCGGAGGAGCTGATGGACCGACTGTCTGTCGGTCTGGACAGTGTGCACATCGCCCACAAGGACATGGTGCTGCTGTGTTCGGTCGATGTGCGGCGCTACATCAAGAAGCTGATCGAGGGACGGTTCAGGGAGCTGGACGTGATGTCGTTCGGCGAAGTTTCCGAAACGGTCTCGGTCAATGTCATCAAAACGCTGTAAGGAAAACCTGTAAATGATGCCAATGGATATCGCTGACCTGTTGCGCGAAGCACTGCGCCACAGCGGCTGCAAGGACAGCCAGATCGGACATTTTGACAGTCACAGCACGATTGAAATGCAAATGAGGGATCTGCCCGATGTCAACGTCGGGGACGTGGACGGGGATATATGGGTCTGGGCCGCAGTCATGGAGATCGGGCCTGCACAATTGGGCCATAGCGCCGCTGCGTTGTTGCAGATTTTACTGCAGGGTTGCCCCTGGTCCCGCAGTGGGCAGTTGCACCTGTGCGAGGTAGAAGGGCAGCTCGAGTTGCGGTTGATGTGCAACGAACACGCCCTCAGTGATGCCAGCCATTTCGCCCAGGCCCTGGACCATTTTGTGGTGGTGCTCGAAGAGCTGTACGGCATTCTGCGTCTGTGAGCGGGCGACTGGAGAGAACCGCTGCCCATCCTTTGCGACTGAGCGGTCCCTTGGTTGAAGCGGCGCTGGGCAACGTGGTGATCGGCGAGGTCTGTGAAGTGCGTCGGCATTGGCGCTTGCCTGATATTGCGGCCAGGGCGCAGGTCATTGGCTTCAAGCCCGGTGCTGTGTTGCTCAGTTTGCTCGGCGATGCGAAAGGCTTGTCCAGGGAGTCGATGATTGTGCCCACGGGCGCGACACTGCAATTGACCTGCAGCGACGCCTTGCTCGGCAGCGTGGTCGATCCCCGGGGCGTCATCGTCGAGCGCCTGGCGCCGTCAACGGCGGTGGCTCAACAGGACTATCCCGTGGATGCCGACCCGCCGTCGTACCAGCAGCGGCGCCCGGTGGCGCAGCCGCTGCGCACCGGCATTCGTGTCATCGACGGCTTGCTGACCTGCGGTGTCGGTCAGCGCATCGGCATTTTTGCCGCTGCCGGTTCCGGCAAAACCACCTTGATCAACATGTTGATCAACCACACTGACGCCGATGTATTTGTCATCGGCCTGATTGGCGAACGCGGGCGCGAAGTGACCGAATTCATCGAGCATTTGCGCCAGTCCGAAAAGCGCTCCCGTTGTGTGGTGGTGTATGCCACTTCGGATTTTTCGTCGGTGGATCGTTGCAACTCGGCCCTGCAGGCCACGGCCATCGCCGAGTATTTTCGTGACCAGGGTCGGCGCGTGGTGTTGTTGCTCGACTCGTTGACACGCTACGCCCGGGCTCGACGCGACCTGGCCCTGGCGGCCGGTGAAGCACCGGCGCGGCGGGGGTATCCGGCCTCGGTGTTCGATGCCTTGCCACGCTTGCTGGAGCGACCCGGTGTGACCGCTTCCGGCAGCATTACGGCCTGGTACACGGTCTTGCTGGAAAGTGACGATGAGCCGGACCCGATCGCCGAGGAGATCCGTTCCATTCTTGACGGCCATGTGTACCTCAGTCGTGCCCTGGCGGCCAAAGGTCACTACCCGGCGATCGATGTCTTGCGCAGCGTCAGCCGCGTGGCGACGCAAGTCACCCCGCCCGAGGTACAGCAACTGGCGGCGGCGACCCGGGAAATGCTGACGCGACTTGAGCAGCTGCAGATTTTCCTCGATATGGGCGAGTACACCCAAGGCGCCGATGCCGCCAATGACCACGCGCTGCAGCACCGCGAGGCCCTCACCCGGTGGCTGCGTCAACCCACGCAAGAATGTTGTGAACCGGAAGAAACCGTACGGAGCTTGCATGAACTCATTGCCTGATCGGCAGCGTTTGTTGGCGTTCAGTCTGTTTCGTCGCCAGCGTGGCGAGCGGGCCGTACTGCGTACGCAACAGCAATTGCAGCCGCTGCTAAAGGAGCGGGTCGATTTCGAAGGGCAGGAAGCTGCGCTGCAAAGTCTGCTGGCCAGTCATCGCGCCAACGACTGTGTGCTGGATCACGGGCAGCTGTTGGCGCTGCTGCGCAGGCAGGCCGTGATCCGTCGGCAGATCGATCTGTTGCGGGTCGAGCTAGATCGTGTGGATCAGCAGTGCCGACAGGTCGAGAAAACATTGAATGAGCAGCGCGAGCAACTGCGTTTTCTGCAGCGCAAACACGACAAGTACGAGCGGTGTGTCCAGCAGCTGTTGCGTGAGCAACGACTTGAGCGGGTGCGCCGGGAAGAGCGAGAGACAGAAGAAATGAGCGGAGTTCAGCGATGAAAGATGTATCTGTCATTTCACTTCTGCCGGTTCAGGCCCTGGACCCCGTCACCGAAGGCTCCATGGATGAGCTGCGAGACATGCTTGTATCTGAGCAAGAGGAGGAGCTGCCGCAAGGTGTACTGGAGCTTATGGCGACCTTGATCCTGCGTCATCGCCCCGTGATCGAAACGGGGCGCACAGGGTCTCGACAATCGATGGCCATCGCCCAGGCGACGGATCTCGAGCGCGACGAGGTACGATCGACTGCCCGGGTGGCGACGTCTTATCCACAAGCGAGCCCGTTGTACGGCAAGCCGATAAACCATTTGTTGCCGCAATCAATGGCAGCTGCTGCTTCCCCCATCAATCGGGTCACAGCGTCACCGCACTTGAATCCGCCAACTTCGAGTTCGGTTGAACCGGCATTGATCGGGCGTCCATCGATCGCGGTTGAGCCGGTGTTGATCGAGCGCCCATCGAGCACCGTCGAATCACTGTCAGTCGAGCGTGCTGCCAATTCCAGTGCACCGTCGGTACCCACCTTCGATGGGCCATTGCCCGAAGCCTTGTCGAGCCATCCAACCCCGCGCCAGGTGCCGTGGGTTGCACGACTTTCCATCCTTCCACCTGCGACACTGCAACCGCGGCCAGCGCTCGACGTAACGCTTGAAACCCTGTCGGGTTCGGACCGGAGTTTGCTGCAGGTACCGTTCAACAAAGGCACTGCCAGCGGACAAGTGACCATTAGCCGCGTGCCAGACGAACCCACCCGGAACCTGCAGCTCAGCCCGAGCAATGCCTTGGTGTTCGAGCAAATCAAGGTGCCCTTCGAGCAGGTTCGCGAGCCTGCCTGGCGGCTGACAGACAGCGGCGGCGAGCAACAGCGTCAGGGCTCCCACCAGGCGCCGGACGACGAGCAGGCCGAAGATCCCGGGCTTCCGGCATGAGCGCGTTGAAACTGCGCAGGGTCGACGCCCAGGCGCATGCCCACCTGCAGGCGGTTCAACGCTGGCGGTGTGCCGGTCACTGTGCAGGGGCGGGTCGGCTGCCAAAGCTGCCCGGCTATCTAGGTTTTCGCGCACGGGGTAATGACGGTGGCTGGCGGGGGCTGATCGTCGCCCGCGACTGGCTGCATCACTCGCTCCCCCAATTACAGTCGCTGTTGGCGGTCGAGTGCTCGGTGGCGAGTATCGCCGGGTTGTTTCGAGCGGTACCACAACCCTTGCTGCCGGGAGTGGAGGAGTTGCACTACCGGGAGATGGCCGATGTCGATTGTGTCGTCCCCAACGAACTGCCAACCCACGACTTGCCGTGGCTCGACACGCCTCTGGGGCGAGTGTGGTTTACGCAATTGCCCTGCGCACGCGTCGTTCATGAAACCCGGGGGGCCAACTCGTGGCTGAGTGATTTGCCGCTGCGTCTGGAGCTGATGCTGGGTGTCAGTCACCTGAGCGTTGCGCGCCAGATCCGACTGAACGAGGGCGATGTCCTGCGGATCATTCAGCGCACTCAACAATGTTGGCTGACGGATCGATGCCTCGGCGTTTTCACGTTTACCGAAGAGGGAATACTCATGCAATCGACCGTGGCCGATGCCCATCAACAGAACATGCCGGAACCCCGTTCAGAGGCCGGCCTTGATACTCTGCCGGTACGCCTGGAGTTCCTGCTCGCTACCCATGAAATCGACCTGGCCACGCTGTCGCAGATCATCGACGGACAACTGATCCCGCTGGCTGACGATGCCGCACGGCAAATCGAGATTCGCGCCAATGGCAAGCGAGTTGCCCGTGGGGAACTGGTGCAACTGGACGAACAGTTGGGCGTCGAATTGCTCGAGGTCTATCGGAAACCCCGCGATGAATGACGTCTCGCTGATCGCGCTGTTGGCATTCGCGTCCTTGCTGCCGTTTCTGGTAGCGGCAGGCACCTGCTACATCAAGTTTTCCATCGTCTTCGTTATCGTGCGCAACGCCTTGGGATTACAGCAAGTGCCGTCGAACATGGCCCTCAATGCGATTGCCCTGATGCTGGCGGTTTTCGTCATGACGCCAGTGATGAAGCAGGGGTATGGCTATTACAAGGCAGAGGCGGTGGCGTTCACCGATATCGAGTCAGTGGTGAATTTTGCCGAGAATGGTTTGGGCGGCTACAAGGACTACCTGCGCAAGTACACCGACCCTGAACTGGCGCTGTTCTTCGAGCGGGCCCAAACGGTGCAGGATGAACACGAAGCCGGTCTGCCTGCCGATGAAGAACTCACCCCCTCGTTGTTTGCATTGCTGCCAGCCTATGCGCTGAGTGAAATCAAAAGCGCGTTCAAGATCGGCTTCTATCTGTATTTGCCGTTCGTGATTGTCGACCTGGTCATCTCCAGCATCCTGCTGGCGCTGGGCATGATGATGATGAGCCCGGTGATCATTTCGGTGCCGATCAAACTGGTGTTGTTTGTCGCCCTGGACGGCTGGGCATTGCTGTCGACCGGGCTGGTCAAGCAATACCTGACCTTGCTGGCGTAGGGGCGGCCATGAACGATCTGGTCTATGCCGGCAACAAGACCCTGTACCTGATTCTGTTGATGGTGGCCTGGCCGATCATTGTCGCCACGGTGGTCGGCCTGGTGGTCGGGTTGATTCAGACCGTGACCCAGTTGCAGGAGCAGACGCTGCCATTTGGTTTCAAGCTGCTGGCGGTTGCGGCGTGCCTGTTTCTGCTCTCGGGCTGGTATGGCGAAACCCTGCTCGATTTCAGTCGTGAAGTCATGCGTCTGGCGTTGGGCTAGGCCGATGTCGGTGACCTTGTTTTTCGATCTGTACGCGTTGTTCGCCGCGGCGATTCTGGGCGTTGCACGGCTGGCGCCGATTTTTTTCATGCTGCCGTTTCTCAACAGCAGCGTGCTCACTGGCGCTGCGCGTCAAGCGGTCATTGTGTTGGTAGCGCTGGGGTTCTGGGCCTACGTTGGTGTGCCATTACCTGCCCTCGACGGGCTGGCGTTCTTTGGTCTGTTGCTGCGCGAGGCGGGGATTGGTGTATTGCTGGGATGCCTGCTGTGCTGGCCGTTCTGGGTACTGCACGCCATGGGCAACCTGATCGACAATCAGCGCGGGGCGATGCTCAGCAGCACTGTGGACCCGGCGAACGGTGTCGACACTTCGGAACTGGCGAACTTCCTCCAGTTGTTCGCCGCCGCGGTGTATCTCGAAGGCGGCGGCATGCTGTTGATGCTTGAGACCGTCGGCCACAGTTACCGGATCTGTGCGCCGGCTAACGGCTGCGAGCTGTACCTGCAACCGATCCTGAGCCTGTTGGATGCGCTGGTGAGCAAGACACTGGTGATCAGCGCGCCGGTGGTGGCCACTCTGTTGATCAGCGAAGCGTTGCTCGGCTTGCTGTCGCGGTATGCGCCGCAGATGAACGCATTCTCGGTGTCGTTGACGGTCAAGAGCCTGGTGGCATTGGTGGTGTTGATGCTGTATTTCGCCGTGCACCTGCCGGACGAAGTGCTGCGCATGGGAATGAAGTCCCAGGCGCTGGAGCATTATCCGGGTGCCGACGGGGAGGCGGTCGATGTCGTCCAGCGCCTCGAAGACTGAGAAGCCGACAGCCAAGCGCCTGCGGGATGCGTCGCGCAAGGGGCAGACGTTCAAGGCCAAGGACCTGGTGGTCACCTGCCTGACCCTGTGCGGCATCAGCTACATGGTGTTCAACAGTTCGCTGATTGAAATCATGGAAGTCTATCGACGCATCATCGCCAGTGACTTCGACGTCGACCTGCAAAAGTACTCGGCGATGCTGGTGGTCGTGGGGCTCAAGGCGCTGCTGCCGCTGTTGCTGGTATGTGTCCTGACCAGTGCATTGCCCGCGTTGCTGCAAAGCGGTTTTGCCCTGGCCAGCGAAGCCTTGAAGCTGAACCTGGGTGCGTTGAACCCGATCAATGGCTTCAAGAAACTGTTCAGCCTGCGCACGGTCAAGGACACGGTCAAAGCGCTGTTGTATCTGGGCAGTTTTGCCCTGGCGCTGTGGATCGTCTGGGTCACGCAGCGGCAATTGCTGTTCGCCCAACTGTTTGCCCAGGCACCGGATCTGTTCGCCATCTGGGGGCATTTGCTGCTGGTGCTGGTGTTGGTGTTTCTGGCCTGTGTCCTGTTGATCGTGGTGCTCGATGCGCTCAGCGAGTATTGGCTGTTCATGAAAGATCAGATGATGGACAAGGACTCGGTCAAGCGCGAACACAAGGAGCAGGACGGCAATCCGGAAATCAAGGGACGTCGTCGTGACCTGCATCGGGAATTGCTGTCGGAACAGGTCAAATCCGACGTGCGCAGCTCGCGGATGATCATCGCCAACCCGACCCACATTGCCATCGGCGTGTATTTCCGCCCGGAAATCACCGTGCTGCCGTTCATCTCCCTGATGGAAACCAACCAGCGCGCCCTGGCCGTTCGAGCGTATGCCAAGGAGGTCGGTGTGCCGGTGATCAACGATATCGCGCTGGCCCGGCGGATCTTCAAGACCCACCAGCGCTACAGCTTCCTCCAGGTGCAGGAAATCGAAGAAGTGCTGCGCCTGTTGATCTGGCTCGAACAGGTCGAACAAGCCTGACCCCGATCCTTGTAGGAGCGAGCTAGCTCGCGATGGTCGTGAACGATAACGCGCAAAAAACTGACACCCAACGGCGCCCTCTGGTTTTTCGCGAGCGAGCTCGCTCCTACAGGGGGGCAGGGGTCGTTATCCATCCCGGCGTTGGCATGAGCGCAATTTGGCAGCGCCTTCGCCAGCGCTTTGGCTCAATGCATTGGTCAGCAGCGCTGACGTTTTTTCAGGAGTGTGGCTGATGAGTCGCAACAACAAAGAAGATGAACAGGTCGCCCTTGAAGTGGTGGATGCGGTGCTCGCAGGCGCGCCGTTGAAGGATGTGCAGGGCATCAGCGATGAGCAGATGAACAGCCTGTATGCCTTTGCTCACCAGTTTTATGAGCAGGGCCGGCTGGACGACGCCGAGAAGTTCTTTCACTTCCTGTGCATCTACGACTTTTACAACAGCCATTACTGGATGGGGTTGGCCGCGGTACACCAGCTCAAGCAGAACCATCAGAAAGCGATCGACCTGTATGCGATCGCCTTTGCCCAGGGCAAGAACGACTGGCGGCCGATGTTCTACACCGGCCAGTGTCATCTGGCGCTGGGTAAGGTCGGAAAAGCCAGGTTGTGTTTCGAACATGTGCTTGAGCAGGCCTCGGAAGATGATCTGCGCAAGCAGGCTCAGGTGTATCTCGACACCTTGAGTCAAATTGAAAAGGACTGTTCGGAGGACTGAACATGAGTGAAATCAGAAGCACTTTCAATCCGGCATTTCAGGGGGCATTGAGTCGAACTGACGCTTTTGAAAAATATGGCAAGGCCGCCGCCGAAGCTGCCAGGACGGTGGACTTTCAGAAAGCCGGCCAGGAGGCGCTGGCTCGCCTGATGTCGGTGAATTACGAAGGTCAGCACGGCACATCCCCAAGTGGCGCGGGAAGACCAGTGCTGCATGCGCCACCGCCCCGTGCTGACGGTAATAAACAGGAAGCCAACGGTGATCTGTTCACGTTGTTGATGGCGATGATCAGCGAGCTGATTGGTGAGGTCGATGTCAACAAGCTGAAGAATCGCCTTGCGATGTTGCAAAGCATGGCCGGCGCTAAACAACAGGGGCATGAAAAACTGGCTGCCGAATATGCCGCTGCGGTCGAGGCATTGGCGACAGCCGAGGAGGCCATCGGCGGCAGCCAGGAAAAACTCGAGAAACTGCGCGAGCGTGTTCAGCATTTTCAGGGCCTGCTGGAGGAAAGCGAAGCCCGCCTGGCCGAACTTGATCCGGAGTCACCGGAATATGCGAGCGAGCTGGCGCATCGTGACCAGCTCAAAGGCGAGTTGGCGGACCATATCCAGACGTTTCAAAAAGCCACCAATGCTCACCTGAAACTGATCGAGATCGCCAATGCCTGTGCCAAAACCCTGGCCGTGGTAGCCGCGAAAGCACAGGAGGCCGGTCTCGGTGGTTCCTCCATCAAGGAGTCCCATGAAAAGACGTTGAGCAGCAGCGCGCTGGCGCTGTTGAACCGACTGAAAATCATCGAGCTGTTGGGGGAGTCCGCGCAGAACAAGGAGGAACTCAGTCAGGAGCTGTTCCAGGAGTTGCAGGCCAGGCTTCAGGAGCACATGAAACTTGAATCGGAAAAGTATCTGGAGGAAGTCCGCAAGGCCGAGGCGTTGCAAAAGACCATGGGCTGCATCGGCGCGATCGTCGGCGCCGTTTTGGCCGTGGCGACCATCGTTGCCGGCGTGCTGACCGCCAACCCGGTGCTTATCGCCGTGGGCGTGATCGGTGCGGCGATCATGATTTCCGATGCGGTGGTCAAGGAAGCGACCGGAAAGTCGTTCATGGCCGAAGCCATGAAACCGCTGACCACCGTGATGCAGGAAGCCATCAAGTTGTTCACCGAGCTCTACATCAAGTTGCTGTTGGCTGTTGGCGTCGATGAGGAAACGGCGAAGGACATTGCACAAATCGCCGGCATGATCCAGGGCATCGCCGCAACCCTGGCTGCCGTTGCGCTGGTGGCCGTCGTCGGGGTGCAGGTGATCGGCCCCATGGTCAGCGCCGTCGCTTCGAAACTGGCTTCGGTCATTGCCCAGGCGGCACCGGCGGCGATGCAGGCAGCCCGGCAATTGGCTACATCGGTGGGCAACTCGCTGACCCAGATGCTGACCCAACTGCGCAGCTTCATCACCAGTGGCGCCGACCCTGTGACACTCGCCCGTTACGCCGCCAACCTTGAGATCGCTCAGGCCTTCACCGAGTTCAGCAATGTGGCGGTGCAGGGCGGATTGCAGATCAGGAGTGGCGCACACCAGGCCCAGGCTGCCGTGCATTTGGCTGATGTGAAGGTGCGCATGGCGATCAGCGAGGAAATCACGTCCTACCTGACCCGACTGGTCGAGGATTACGGCAATGCGATGCAGGACAGAACCCGTCAGGTCGAGCAGGTGTTTGCCGATTTGCAGCGCAGTCATTCCGTGAGCCTGCATATCGCACGGCACGTTTGAGCATATGGATAAAAGGAGTTTCTAATGAGCGGATCCAGCCCTGTTGGCAGCACCTCGCCTGCGGTATTCATTCACGATCTGGCCAACGATGCCGGCCTGAGCGAATTGATTACCCAGGAACGGTTTTCAAAAGATCGCAATGACAAACGCCTTTCGGATTCGGCGTTGATCGACCAGGTCGTGGGAGTGCAAGTGCTCCATGACACTCAACCCACGGCGGTTACTGCCGAGGCGCTCAAAAACACCATTAATGCCTACCAGCCCTCCGATTCCGATTGGCAAGACTTTGCAGGGGGCATGAGTTTGCTCGACGATAAAGTCAGGAACGATCTGATGTTCGACCCCGGCGCCTGGGAAAAACACGCGAGTGTACTGGTTGCCGCCATCATCGCACTGAACATCGCGCGGGTAGCCAATGCGCAACTGCGCGGGCATTTCAGCGTCATGGCCGCCGACGCCGCCAAGTCCCAGGGCGCCGCCATTGTCGAGTCGGGCAGGGCCGCGCTCAACAGTGCCATCACCGCCGCCGTGGTTTCCGGTGCCATCGCCGGCTTCGCCATGGTCAAGACGTTCCAGGGGCTAGGGCTGAAGCATGCGGACATCAACCTGCACAAGCGCAACTCCCTGGACGCCGGCAACGTCGAACGCGACCTCAGGCGTGACCGAAACCGCGATGACTGGAACCCGCAAACCACCTACAAGATCAAGACCTTCGATGATTTTGGCCGCACCACCTCAGTCGATTTCAAACCCAAGGGCTCCACGCTGACACCTCAAGAACAAGCCTGGTTCGACGGGGAAATGCTCAAGGCGCAGAAAGTCGGGCAGACCTCGGACTGGTTGAGCCAGATGGGCGGAAAGGGCATTGAGAAGAAGCTGGAAATTGGTCGTGCGCTCAACGCAATGTCGATGAGCATGAGCCAGGTGGTGTCCGGCATGGTGCGCATGGCCGAGCACGCTGCACGTGAGCAGGAGGTCTTGCAGCAAAGTGCGCAGAACACCCAGAAGAGTTTGAGCGATGAAGTCGGGCAGAAAGATTCGGCCGAGGCGGCGCTGTTGCAAAAGCTGATGGAGATGGTGATGCAGCTGTTTCAATCGCGCGCTGAAGTCATTCGCGCCATAAGTGCTTGAGCAGGGGAACAGCATGATCATTACGAAAACCACGCTGTCAGCGCTTAAACCACCGGCAGATTTCAACGTGGGCACTGAAACATCCGTACCTGCTGAAATGCTTCGAGACGTCAATACCGCTTCTGCCTTGGCGGGGTTGCTCGAAAGCTCGACTAAAACGCTCAATCGTAGCCTTGAAAATCTTCTTAAAGCCCAACCGGACAAATTTCAGGTGCGGTCGCAGATGGGCGCGCAGCAAGTTGAGCAGTACGGCGCACTGATCACTCATTGCTTGCAAACGCTTTCTGCGGAACAGCGGCAGAAACTCTTCGAGCACAGCCTGCAAAAGATGCCCGTGCCGGCTGAGATCGTGGACGATTTCGAAGCTGGCGTGAAATCATCGAATGATTTTTTCGATAAGCTGCTTGAACTGATCGACCTGATCAAGAACGGTTATCTGGCCGGTTATGAACATATCATCGCGGCTTACTCGGAGTTCTTTAAGGACTTCAACGCGGAGATAACTGCAAAGTTAAAGGACTGGATTGAAGGCGCGAACGAAGGTAAAGAGGTCAAGATAAATGCGGGTGACATCAGGCACGCGTTGCATGCGCTGATTGGAAAGTACTCACCTCCAAATCCGGCGGCAGTATTGTTTCCCGCTCCAGGCATGGCAGGCGCTACCAGGGAGGAAGCAGAAAAATGGCTCAAGGCGTTAGGCCTGCCTGCCACCTGCCTTCACAATAACGGGGACGGCACGTTCAGCGTGGTCATGGACCTCGGGCCGCTGAATACGATGATGAACAGCCTGCCACCCAATGTTTATTGGATTACTTGGGATACCGCGAAATTCCAGGCCTGGCAAACCGGTTTCAATGCCCAGGAGGAACGCATGAAAAACATGCTGCAGTCCTTCACGCAGAAGTATTCGAATGCCAACTCTTATCATGACAATTTCAACAAGACTTTGTCTTCGCATCTCAATCAGTTTTCCGACATGTTGAAGGCTATGTTGAATTTTTAATGCGTATGAAAATAGCGTAATCAAGAAGTTTTCATTCTCACGAAGCGGGTGTCACGGTTCGTCTGAACTCGCCTTACGCCCGCTTCTCACTGCACTGGATAAAGAATGTCGAATGATTTGAGTAATGCTTTTGAAGTTGAAAGCAAGGTAATCAAGGTGTTGTCGGATTACTTTCCTGCGGGCCGACGAAAAATTCAGATCGATTCGCGGTTGCTGGAGGATTTGTGTGTGGACTCCATAAGTCTGGTCGAAATCGTGATGGCGCTGAATGAAACGTTCGGTATTGAACTGTCTGAGGCTGATGTCGGGACGTGGAGGACGGTCAAGGATGTTTGTTTTTCGGTGAAGGGTATGGGTGGTTTCAATGACCCAGATAAAAGCAGCCTGTAAATTGATGTGCTGTTAATCAATGTAACGAAAATTCCTACAACGCTTTCCGGAAAAACATTTGATTTCAATAGCTAAGTCCTACGGAT
This sequence comes from Pseudomonas sp. Pseusp3, assembly GCF_047304225.1. NCBI lineage: Bacteria > Pseudomonadati > Pseudomonadota > Gammaproteobacteria > Pseudomonadales > Pseudomonadaceae > Pseudomonas > Pseudomonas sp. Pseusp3. Next base: position 94,993 of record NZ_JBGLYV010000006.1, read on the forward strand.
TAGTCCCGCTCAACTTTCTATAGTCGCGCAGCTTGTCATCTTGAGCCTGACCACCCACAGGCTCAATTGCGCTTCAGTACCTTTCTATAGAGATGTCTCAGAGTATGGACAGTGCAGCTGATCGAACGCCGGTGAAATCATTTGTTTTTAAACACTGGCAATTGCAAAGCGATGGAACGCTGATGCGAGATGGACAAGGAGTTCACATCCCACCCAAGGAGTTGAACGTATTGCGTCTGCTGCTGAAGTCGGCGGGTTCGGTGGTCAGCAAGGATCTTTTGCTGGATCAGGTATGGCCCGGGATGGATGCCGCGGAGGAGTCGTTGACTCGTTGTATTTACGCCTTGCGCAAGTTGCTCAGGGAGAACAGGGATTTTATTGCAACAGTGTACGGCCAGGGTTATCGATTCACCTGTCCGGTTGTCGAGCTCGACGCGCCGAACCAGGCGAAGACCGCATCACCTTCGCTGGCCGTTTTGCCATTACGAAATCTGGACGAGACTTCAGCGCTGGATCTGCAGGATGTAATGATCCGTCAGTTGACCACTGTATTCGGCGGGGCATTGCATATCATCCCCTCGGGATTGATGGCGGCCTGCAGACAACCAGTCGATGTGCGCTCGTTGGTTGAGCAGTTCTCCGCGGACTACTGCCTGAGTGGGCGCTGCACCGGCACGAGTGAACAACTGTGGTCGGTCGAGTTGATCCGTGGCAGCGATCACACTCTATTGCATGGTCAGACACTGGACGCCTGTGACCTCGCAGAGGCGCTTGGCACATTGGCCTGTCTGGTTGCGCAACGTACTCCAGGGCTGCGTCCCGTTGGTGACTCTTGTGCTTCGTACCCAGCCGCCGTGGCTTATCTCAGTGGCTTGTGCAGCTTGCAACAGCACACGCCGCAAAGCCTGCGCGATGCCCTGGTGCAGTTTCGACAGTGCCTGAAATTCGATGCCGGGTATGCGCCGCCCTGGTGTGGTTTGGCGGATGTGTGGCTGGGGCAGGCGATGATCGGTCTTTGTTATCAGGGACGAGCGGTGGAAGAGGCTCATACGGCGATTTCCAATGCATTGGCACTGGACCCTGGCAGCATTCCGGCTTTGACTCGCCTGGCGCTGCTCACCAGTCTTCGCGGTTGCGAACAGGCGGCGCAGGCGCTTTTTCGACGTTGTCTCCTGACTGCCGACCAGGCTGACGTGCATTACTTTCATGCGTGGCATCACTGGTTCTGGCGGCGCAATGAGCTGGCGGCACAGAGTATCGACAAGTGCCTGCATCATGATCCGGATTGCGTAAGGGCGCAGGTCTTGCGCGTGCGTATCGCGCTTTCACAAGGCGCCACCGAAGCCGTGCTCATGGCGCGTCGGGCCCTGCAGCAAGGTAAAGGGGGCAATCCTCTGTCGATGATTCTGCATGCACTGGTGTTGGCGTACTTCGGTCAGCATGCGGTAGCCTGGCATGAACTCGAACAAGCCGGTCTGGTTGAAAGCGCTGTCGGTGAGCAGGGGCTGGCAGCCTGGAGTGTGCTATTCGGAGGCAATCCACTTATCGCCCGCAACCAGTATGCAAACTGGATGCGCCTGATGAAGTCTCCAGCCATTGGCGAGGGGCAGGGTGGGGCAGTTATTGCGCCACTCTGGCAATCCTTGCTGCGCTCGACAGACGTTTGCCATCCGGTGTCGCCCCCGGCTGTTCCATTACAGGATCGGCCGGCGTTCGATAAAGGACGGCGTCTGGCATGAGGCTGCGCATGATCAACGGGTTGATCGTGCTGGTGTGTCTTGGCGCGGATCAGGCCCATGCCTGGTGCTGGAGTCGAGCAGGGGAGCAGCATGCAATCGAACCCGAACTGCTCCGGGCGATTGCCGATGTCGAATCAGGCCTGCAGCCAGGTGCAATCAACCATAACAAGGACGGCACACGGGACATCGGGCTGATGCAGATCAACAGCAGCCATTTTCCCCGATTGAATGCACAGGGCATCACCGAACAGCGGCTGCTGGATGAGCCTTGCCTCTCGGTCGAGGTCGGTGCGTCGGTGCTGGCCGGTTTTGTCGCCCGTTATGGTTACAACTGGACAGCGGTGGGCGCCTACAACGCCGGCAACTCACCCCGCATGCAAGCCGCGCGTCTTCGCTACGCACGCAAGGTCTGGAAGCGTTATCAGGTCATCACGGCAACTTGAGACGGTTGGCTGGGGGATTCTGATGCTCTTCAGGGTGTAATCGGCAGAATTCGATCAGGAACCCTGCCGCCAGCCTTTCTACCATGGCCACTCATTTCACAGCTCTGGAGCTTGAACGGTGACTGTCCTGGCGGCCCCCACCTCGCGACCCTGCGTGTTACGGATACTCAACGGTCCGCTGCAAGGCTGCGAATTCCCCCTGGGCGAAACCACCACCTTGTTCGTGGTGGGGGCGGTGGATCTGCTGGGGGAGGGGGCATTGACTGCCAGCGTTCCGGCGGATGCCATCTTCATCCCCCTGGATCAGGGGGGCTGCAATTTTGAGGTGCTGACGGATCAAGTCACGACGGATGGCCTTTCGCTGCGGCTGCTCAACGAGTCAGCCGAAATACGCCACTGCGCCTTTCAAACCAGGGTGCAGGTCGGCGAACTGCAGATTGCCTTGCGTCCCGGGAATCAATCCTGGGCGCCTGAAGTGCTGCGACCGCCCCACAGTATTTCATCCGATACAGCCACTGTCGTGTGGTGGCGCTCCCCTTTGACGCGATGGGCCGCCAGCGGCCTGGTGCTGGCTGTGCTGGTCGCCTTGGTCGGCATCTGGTCGGTCCCGGAACCGACGCCTGAAACCGATGTTCGCGCGCTGATCGCAGGTGCCAGTGCGCAGGTGGAGGTGCTGCCCGGTCGTGATGATTCGGTCTATGTATTTGTGACTTCCGAGCGCGATGCCGGCTGGAGCCGGCAGGTATTGATGCGCCACAACACGCTGAGCGGCAAGGTGCTGGTGATCGACCAGGAACGTCGTCGACTGGAGCAGCTGTTGGTCGACCATGATCCGCAAATCGCCTGGCACTCCCTCGATCTCAAGGACCCGTCGGTACCGCGACTGTTGCTGAGCGCTCAACGCAATCTGCTGACGCCCCAAAAGCAAAAAGCACTGCTCGATGCGCTGCTGGCAGCTGCCCCTTATGCCCGGGATATCGCGGTGCAGGTACAGGATGACCACCTGCTCAGCGATCTGGCGCAGGACGGCTTGCAACGCCTTTCACTGGGCTATAGCCGGGTCGAGCAGGGTGACAGCGTCACCTTTGCAGTGACCGGCAACTTGCAGGATTCCGAACTGGCCGCCGCTCGCCAATACATCGACGATTTTTACCGACAGTGGGGTAATCGCTTCGTGCATTTCGCTGTCGAGCTCAAGGACGACACGCTCAAGGGCAAATCGTTTCTAACCGGCCCGCAGGGCTACATCAAGATGACCTCGTCATCCTGGCATTTTCCAACACAACACTGAAAGGTGATTCATGGCTGAGATCGGTAGACCCATAGACTTTCCCGATGACTTTCTCGGGCGTCAGGCCGCAGCGTTCGAAAACGGTGCCGCCTCCCTCAAGACCGCGCTGGACAAAGCGTTGGAAGACTTGAAGAAGGATGCATCGGACCCCGGTCTGCTGGCCGCCTATCAGGCCGCATTTTCCTCCTACACGGTATTCCGGAACGCCCAGACGAACACGATCAAGGGCTTCAAGGACATCGACATGGCGATCATCCAGGCGGCTCGCTGACGCTTTCTTTCCGGCCGGCCATTGGTGCGTGACGATGGCCATTCTCATGGGTGCATCGCATGTCTATTGAAAACATTTTCGCTTCGTCAATCCAGCGCACAGCGTTCACTGAGTTGCGCGGCCCGCAGGCGGGTCCGATCGTTTCCCTGGAGTCTCGGTTGATCGAAGCGTTCGCCGGTTCCGCAGTCAACAGCGAGCAGGAGGTGGCAGCCATCAACCAGGTAATGCAAAGCCCCGATATCGCCAGCCCTGAAGTATTGGCGCAATTGCAGGAGATGACCGGGCAATACAACGTGGACATCAATTTGCTCAACGTGCTGGTGCGCAAAGCGGTCGGCACGGCCGAAACCCTGTTGCGTGCGTCATGAAGCCAGGCGTGTTGTTGATGCTGTTGTGCCTGGCGCTGTCGGGGTGTCGCCAACCCAATCTGCTCGAAGGGCTGGACCAGCAGCAGGCCAATGAAGTGCTGTCGGTCCTGCAACGCAACAACATCGCGGCGGTGAAAATCGACGCTGGCAAATCCGGCTATTCGGTGAAAATCGATCAGGTGGATTTTTCCGCCGCCGTCGATTTGCTCAACCTCTATTCGCTGCCCTCCAGGCCACGCCTGCAAGTGGCGCAGATGTTTCCCGCCGACTCTTTGGTCGCCTCGCCCCGCGCTGAAAAAGCCCGGCTGTACTCAGCGCTGGAGCAGCGGCTCGAACAGTCGCTGGGTGTGCTCGAAGGTGTGGTTTCAGCGCGGGTACATGTCAGCTACGACCTGGATGCCGGTGAAGGCGGGCGCAAGTCGCCGCCCATTCACCTCTCGGCGGTGGCAATCCATGAGCGCGATATCGAACCGCAATTGCTGATCACCAATATCAAACGTTTTCTCAAGAACAGTTTTGCGACGGTCGAGTACGAGAACATCTCGGTAGTGTTGTCGAAACGGTCCCCGACACAGCATGTCGCGCCGTCCGTGGCCGCCACGCAGGGGCATTCGTACTGGACGTGGTTGTTGGCCGTAATCACCGGACTGTTGTTGGCCGGTGGCACAGCCTGGACTTACCGCCATTCGAACGCAGGAGGGCGTGATGTCGCACGCTGAATGTTTAGGGCAAATTCTCGCCGAGCCTCTGGGTTACCTGCACCCTCAGCGCCTGACTGTCCCGGCGGGATTCGATAGCCCTGAGGCAAGAAACCTGCTCAACCGGATAGTGCTTGAAGGTCTGGAACTGCAAGGTCCGTGGCCTTCGCCATCGCTGACCTCCGTGGCGAAACAATGGGTTCGCCATTGGCGACAATTGCCCCGAATCGCCAGGTTGATGGGCGCTCATCGCTTGATGCCCGATCTGGCGCGAGGAGCGGCGCTGCTCTGCCTGCCATTGCCATTGCGCCGGTTCGCCGGTTGCAACTTAAGAGTCAGAAGCAGCCTGCCAATCGAATCCTTGCCTGTTTCAATGGAACAGGTCGAAGCCGCTGGCCTCAATGCGTTATGGAGCTGGCACGAGCAAGTACCGGCCATGTTGCTCGAACGCCTGGCCCTGCAATTTTCCGAACCGGTTGTGCGCTTGCACAAGCAATGGCCGGTCACTGAACCCAGCCCGGTGCTTTTCTTTCTGGCGGTGCAGCATGCTCGACACTATCCGAACCCTGACTGAACTTCCCGAGTCGAGCGAGGCGCTGGTGTTGCGCGAGGACATTGCCGCCGCGCGTCGGCGTCGCACCTTGCAGCAGCAGGCGCAGCGCTGGGCCCGTGATTGTATCGAGCAGGCCCGACGTGATGCCGTGGCAGTTTGCGCCCAGGCCTTTCAGGAAGGCTATGCCGAGGGCATCTTGTGCGCGACCGGGCAGTTGGCTGACGGTTTGCTGAAGTCCCAGGCGCTGGGGCTGCAATTGCGCAAAGACCTTGCGCAGGCCGCCCGCGATTTGCTCGCACAAGCCTTGAGTCGTCCCGAATGGCTGGATGACATGCTGGAGCGCTGGCTGAGCGAGCAACCGGGCGACACGGGCGCGGTGTTGCAAGTGCTGCTGCCACTGCATTGCCGGCCGCAAGGCAAGGAACTGCGCGAGCGCTTGCGCGGGCTCTGGTCCGGCGAACTGGTCCTCGACTATCACCCGCAAGAGCGCTATGTGGTGCGGCTTGCGGATCAGTTGCTCGAATTCGATGTGGAAACGGCCCGGCAACGGCTGGAACCGCGGTTGCTGGCGTGCGTGGCGAATCTGCCGGAGTCGGTTCGCGCTCTGGACCGGGTTTCCATGCAGGCCCTCACGGATCTGTATTCGACCTTTGCCGAACGCTCGGCCGGTTGCAATCAAACTGCCCCGACCGAGGTCCGCCATGAAGATTGAAACCGTCAACAGCTCCAGCACGATGGCGCACGGTGCAAACCCATCGGTCGAGACGCTTGAGTCGCGTTTGCTTGCTGCCAGTCAGGAACGCTCTGGCAGCAAGCGCCCGGACCCCGAGTTCGAGCGTCTGTATCAACACCTGTTGGCGATGGAAGGGCAAGGAAAGAACGCCATCCATGAATATCTCCGCTCGCTGCGGGGGGCGGATGGTGAATCACCTGTTTACCCCACTGCCAAGGCGTTGATGGCGGTCACCCTGCAGGTTCTGGTTCGATTGAAGGACGAGAAACTGGAGGACTCGCTGCTTTACAAGGAAGTCAGCGGCGCGAACTCCCTGGCGTTCAGCATGGACCTGTTCGTCAAGGGCTTCATGCGGGAGGTGTTCCAGCCGATTGGGGACGAGGCGTGAGAAAAGAATGAGTGGTGACGACCGCTCGATAGCCTTGAAAAAAATGCATCCAACAACTTAGAGCAAAAAAATGGTTAATTCGATTGGCTCAGGGACTGAAAACTTTCGCACCTTTTTAGACAGTGCTACGTCATCTTCAACTGCGCAGAAGGGTAGCTCCCTGATTGATGCGCTTGATCTTGCGGGGATGGATGTTCAAGTCAAGAGGCTGGGAACGAGGCGGCAAACTTTAGCGACGTTGACGCATCTGGCTCCGATATCGGGGCAATTGGATCGCTGCATTAGTGAATTCGGCGAATCAGGGCGGCGGCAGGTAGATGATGTGCTTCTCTATCTCGATGGTGGGAAAAACACCGGGACAAATGAAATATTGTCTGAAGCCGCGTTGAGGGGCGCGAGTACCCGCGAAGATCGAATCTTGGCGGTTTTTGAGGTATGCAAAGATTTTCTAACGGGGACTAACCTGCTGAACGCTGCCGCGCGCACCGGGGGGATCGTCGCTATGACTACCATCGCGCGCGAGGCCTTCGCATTTTACGCGGCACAATTCACCAGTACGACCGACTTCGGCGAAATGGGCCCCGAATTGGTTGTGGTCGCTGAAGTCCTCGTCGTTGCGGGATTGAGTGTGTTGGGAGCTGTTCTCGATTGGCGTGCGAATACGGACAATACCTATACGCGGCTTGGACGGGTGTGCATGGCCAGCATCGTAGCCGGTGGGCTGCTTTTCGCCGCACTTACCGGTGGGTTGGAGGGTTTGGTACCTAACGCGAGCAAAACAATTCTCTATTGCGCGCTTCGAGAAGCATTCCAATCCGTTTTTTTTCTGAAGGATAACGCAGGTGGATCGACTATCAAGTCGACCGGGGCAAGCATGGCGTCGTATGGAATGTGCCAGCTTGTACTGGCAGAAGTGAGTGCCTTTGTGCCACTCAGTGGTTCGGGGCGGTTTTCTGCGGGGCTCGGCCACAGTGTGGTCGCAGACTTGATCCAGGGCGTATTGAATGGCTCAGGAGAGACTGCTGACAGCGTCATCTCTGTTCTAAGCAGATTTGTCTTTTCTCCGTCATTGGGATTGAGGCCCTCTATGCCGGATCCCGAGTCAGTGGAGCAACGTGCTCGGCAGCTGCGAGCGCAAGTACGTTTGCCGTCGGTGGAACAACTCGCTGATACGGCAACGACCTATTTCCCTACCCGTTCTATGGCGTTTTTAGGGGCTCAGTTTGTGGGGGCTGCGGTGACCTCTCTGTTGGAGAGGACTGATTACAGTGACAACACTCAAGGCCATATTGTGAATGTCTGCGTGGCAATGATGCTGATGCTCATCTACTTTCCCTTCGTCTGGAGCTGTTCACAAGGTACACCCAAGAAGCTGGACGGGAATTCAGAGGCGTAGCGTCGAACTGTAAATGTTCGCAGCGATTTGCAGTGGTCAACTGATTCCGGATACCTCGATAGGTGGAGAATGCATCTATCGAGGTGTCCGGGGAAATTAGACCACTACAATTTCCATTGATCGTTTCATGTCGTCGCTCGCCCCCAACCCTCCACCCGGCTATAATCCCCGCCACTTTTCGCCGCCCTGAGTCCAACCCGCCCATGTACACCCTGGCCCGTCAGCTGTTGTTCAAACTCTCCCCGGAAACCTCCCACGATCTGTCCCTGGACCTGATCGGCGCGGGCGGACGTCTTGGGCTCAACGGCTTGCTGTGCAAGGCCCCGGCGAAAATGCCGGTGAATGTCATGGGCCTGGACTTCCCGAATCCGGTGGGACTGGCCGCCGGCCTGGACAAGAACGGCGCAGCCATCGATGGCTTCGCCCAACTGGGTTTCGGTTTTGTCGAAATCGGCACCATCACGCCGCGTCCGCAGCCGGGCAACCCGAAGCCACGCCTGTTCCGTCTGCCGGAAGCCGAGGCGATCATCAATCGCATGGGCTTCAACAACCTCGGCGTCGATCACCTGCTGGCCCGTGTGGCGGCGGCCAAGTACAAGGGCGTGCTGGGTATCAACATCGGCAAGAACTTCGATACGCCGGTCGAGCGCGCGGTGGATGACTACCTGATCTGCCTGGACAAGGTTTACGCCCACGCCAGCTATGTGACGGTCAACGTCAGTTCGCCGAACACGCCGGGCCTGCGCAGCCTGCAATTCGGTGATTCGCTCAAGCAGTTGCTGGCTGATCTGGCCGAGCGCCGTGCGGAGCTGGCCTTGCGTCATGGCAAGCATGTACCGCTGGCGATCAAGATCGCGCCGGACATGAGCGACGAAGAAACCGCGCAGGTTGCACAAGCGCTGATCGAAACCGGAATGGATGCCGTCATCGCCACCAACACCACCCTGAGCCGCGTAGGCGTCGAAGGCATGGAGCATGGCGACGAGGCCGGTGGTCTGTCTGGCGCACCGGTTCGCGACAAGAGCACCCACACCGTGAAAGTGCTGGCATCGGAACTGGGTGGTCGCCTGCCGATCATCGCTGCCGGTGGCATTACCGAAGGCAAGCACGCGGCGGAGAAAATCACCGCAGGCGCGAGCCTGGTGCAAATCTATTCGGGCTTCATCTACAAAGGCCCGGCGCTGATTCGTGAATCCGTAGACGCCATCGCCGCCCTGCGCTGAGCCTTTGTACTTGTAGGAGCGAGCTTGCTCGCGATGGTCGTTAACGATAACGCGTGCTTTCTGGATACACGCGGTGTTCTCGGGTTCATCGCGAGCGAGCTCGCTCCTACAAGGGGTTGTTCTGGGCCAATAAGCAGGCATAAAAAAGGGCTCCTTAAAAGGAGCCCCTGGGCCGGAGCCCGCCGTCCGGATGGGACGTGCGTGGTTAATTCAGTACAAAATCAGATTGTCGTGTCGGAGTGTTGTGCCCTGTAATTAGCCGACGGCGTGAAGTTCGTTGAGTCTGTGGATTCCCGCAGTGCCGGTCATACCGTCCCAGTTGTCGCCGCGTCCTTCTCGCCAGCCGTTGATCCAGGCTTGACGTACCGACGGTAGAGTAAATGGGCAAAGCTCACGGGATTTACCACCAACGCCATATTGATATCCGCGCAAAAATGCTCTTTCCAACGGATCACGCTTAAGTCTTCTCATAGGGTGTTGCCCTCACTTGTTGACTGTATTTATCGCGTTGACCTCAATCGAGGTCTGGCAGAAATGTCTGCCGTTGGGGGCTCGCTGCCGGCGTGGCGAGCCAAGGTGTTGGCGTCCGTTGTGGCGCCAACCTGTATTGAGTTCTAACCAATGCGTCACATCGAGGGAATGATCGTTTTGTCATAAGGACGTAACTATTAATGTGCTAAGGCCATAAGTAACAGCGTGTTTGTAGCGTATTTATTGGCCAAACCCCGGTATGATCGGCCCTGCGCTGGATGATGGGCTTAATCCTTTAGTGAGAATGGCTCCCGTTGCCGGGAAGCACTATTCGACGAAGGGTCGACTTATGACATTTTGTTGCATCAACTTTTTTATCTGCCCTTGCATCTAAGCTCATTTAACCCGGGCAGCAAGGGTGGAACGGCACAACTTCGTGCCACGCGGGCGCTCTTCGAGAAAAGCGCCTGATTGAAAACCGGACCGGCAATGCGTTGCCCGGTCACTCAGCTAAAGGTTCTGGAATTCCCATGTCCGATCGTTTCGAACTCTTCCTCACTTGCCCAAAAGGCCTTGAAGGCCTGCTCATCGAGGAAGCCGTCGGGCTTGGCCTTGAGGAAGCGCGGGAGCACACCTCTGCCGTGCGCGGCATGGCCACGATGGAAACCGCTTATCGCCTGTGCCTGTGGTCGCGCTTGGCCAACCGCGTGCTGCTGGTGCTCAAGCGTTTCCCGATGAAAGATGCCGAAGACCTGTACCACGGCGTGCTGGACATCGAGTGGGAAGACCACATGCTCAATGACGGCACCCTGGCCGTCGAATTCAGCGGCCATGGCTCGGGTATCGACAACACCCACTTCGGCGCGCTGAAGGTCAAGGACGCCATCGTCGACAAGTTGCGCACCCCGCAAGGCGACCGTCCGTCCATCGACAAGCTCAACCCGGACCTGCGCATCCACCTGCGCCTGGACCGTGGCGAAGCCATCCTGTCCCTCGACCTGTCCGGTCACAGCCTGCACCAGCGCGGTTATCGCCTGCAGCAAGGTGCGGCACCGCTGAAGGAAAACCTCGCGGCCGCGATCCTGATCCGTTCCGGCTGGCCACGTATCGCAGCCGAAGGCGGCGCTCTGGCCGACCCGATGTGTGGTGTCGGCACGTTCCTGGTGGAAGCGGCGATGATCGCCGCCGACATCGCGCCGAACCTGCGTCGCGAGCAGTGGGGCTTCACCGCCTGGCTCGGTCACGTTCCGGCGCTGTGGAAAAAACTCCACGAAGAAGCGTCCGAGCGCGCAGAGGCCGGGCTGGCCAAGCCACCGTTGTGGATTCGTGGCTATGAAGCCGATCCACGACTGATTCAACCGGGCCGTAACAACGTCGAACGGGCCGGCCTGAGCGAGTGGATCAAGATCTATCAGGGTGAAGTCGCGACTTTCGAGCCGCGCCCGGACCAGAACCAGAAAGGCCTGGTGATCTGTAACCCTCCGTACGGCGAGCGTCTGGGCGACGAGGCGAGCCTGCTCTACCTCTATCAGAACCTCGGCGAGCGCCTGCGCCAGGCCTGCCTGAACTGGGAAGCGGCGGTGTTCACCGGCGCGCCGGACCTGGGCAAGCGCATGGGCATCCGCAGCCACAAGCAGTATTCGTTCTGGAACGGCGCCTTGCCGTGCAAGCTGTTGCTGATCAAAGTACTGCCGGACCAGTTCGTCACCGGCGAGCGCCGCACCCCGGAGCAACGCCAGGTCGAGCGTGAACAAGCCGCCTATGATCAGGCGCCAAACGAGCCGCAGGAACGCAAGTTCAACAAAAACGGCAACCCGATCAAACCGACGCCAGCACCGGCTCCGGTGGTCGAGCAGCCGCGCCTGAGCGAAGGCGGGCAGATGTTCGCCAACCGCCTGCAAAAGAACCTCAAGGCCATGGGCAAGTGGGTCAAGCGTGAAGGCATCGACTGCTACCGCGTCTACGATGCCGACATGCCGGAATACTCCATGGCCATCGACCTGTATCACGATTGGGTCCATGTGCAGGAGTACGCCGCACCGAAATCCATCGACCCGGAAAAAGCATCGGCCCGCATGTTCGATGCCCTGGCAGCCATCCCGCAGGCGTTGAACATCGACAAGAGCCGTGTGGTGGTCAAGCGCCGCGAGCGTCAGAGTGGCACCAAACAATACGAGCGCCAGGCGGCGCAGGGCAAATTTGTCGAGGTCAATGAAGGCGGCGTGAAGCTGTTGGTGAACCTCACCGACTACCTCGACACCGGTCTGTTCCTCGACCATCGGCCGATGCGCATGCGTATCCAGAAGGAGGCGGCCGGCAAACGCTTCCTCAATCTGTTCTGCTATACCGCAACGGCCAGTGTGCATGCGGCCAAGGGCGGCGCGCGCAGCACCACCAGTGTCGACCTGTCGAAAACCTATCTGGACTGGGCACGCCGCAACCTGTCACTGAACGGTTTTTCCGACAAGAACCGCCTGGAGCAGGGCGATGTGATGGCGTGGCTCGAAGCCAGTCGTGACGAGTACGAGCTGATCTTCATCGACCCGCCGACGTTCTCCAACTCCAAGCGCATGGAAGGCGTGTTCGACGTGCAGCGCGACCAGGTGCAACTGATTGACCTGGCCATGGCGCGTCTGGCGCCTGGTGGGGTGTTGTACTTCTCCAACAACTTCCGCAAGTTCGAACTGGAGGCCAACCTCGGCGAGCGTTATGCGGTCGAGGAAATCACCGCCCAGACCATCGATCCGGATTTTGCCCGCAACGCCAAGATCCATCGCGCCTGGAAAATCATGGCTCGTTGACGGTTGAACCCACCTGTAGGAGCGAGCTTGCTCGCGATGGTCGATAACGATAACGCGTGCTTTCTGAATGCACGCGGAGTACTTGAGCCCATCGCGAGCAGAGCTCGCTCCTACAGTGCTTCGGCGAGCGTTATGCGGTCGAGGAAATCACCGCCCAGACCATCGATCCGGATTTTGCCCGCAACGCCAAGATCCATCGCGCCTGGAAGATCACGGCCCGTTGACGGTTGAACCCACCTGTAGGAGCGAGCTTGCTCGCGATGGTCGATAACGATAACGCGTGCTTTCTGAATGC
>NZ_JBGLYV010000070.1:0-30098 GCF_047304225.1 Pseudomonas sp. Pseusp3
GTTGCTCCCCAACAAACACCCACATTCAATTTTTTTTGTTCCTTTTCCCCCGGCTTGCGCCCCACCCCCCGCTCCCACATTTGACTGCATTGCTGCTTACACCCGGAACTGATCCATCAACTTCATCTGGTGGGTGGTCAGGGTGTTGAGCTGGCTGCTGATCTGCGCCGATTCGGTGGCCTGGCCGGTCAGGGTTTCGGTGACGGTGCGGATCGCCGAGACGTTGCGGTTGACCTCTTCGGCCACGGCGCTTTGCTGCTCGGCAGCGCTGGCGATTTGCAGGTTCATGTCGCTGATCACGGTGACCGCGTCGCTGATCTTGCTCAAGGCCTGGACCGCCTGCTGGATCTGCCCGGCATTGCTGTGGGCCTGGGTCTGGCTTGAATGCATGGTGGCGACCACGCCGCGGGTGCCGGACTGGATGCGTTCGATCACCAGGCGAATTTCTTCCACCGAATCCTGGGTACGCTTGGCCAGGTTGCGCACTTCATCGGCCACTACCGCAAAGCCGCGACCGCTCTCGCCGGCGCGGGCGGCTTCAATCGCCGCATTGAGGGCCAGCAGGTTGGTTTGTTCGGCGATGCTGCGAATCACCTCCAGCACGGAACCGATCTGTTCGCTGTTGACCGCGAGGGCTTCGACTTCGGTCACGGCCTTGCTGACTTCTTCGGCCAACTGATTGATATCGCGGGTGCTGCGCTCGATGATCGACATGCCGTCGCGGGCCGACTGGTCGGCGCCCTTGGCGGCATTGGCCGCGTTCGAGGCGCTGTTGGCGACATCGTGGGCGGTGGCGCTCATCTCGTTGGACGCCGTGGCGACCTGGTCGATTTCGCGGAACTGCACCTGCATGCCTTCGCTGGTCTGGCGGGCAATCTCCGACGACTGATCGGCCGTGCCGCGGGCGTCGGTGATGCTTTGCTTGATCTGCGCGATGGTCGGTTGCAGCTTGTCGAGGAAGCGGTTGAACCAGCTCACCAGTTCGCCGAGTTCGTCCTGCTTGCTGTAGTGCAGACGCTGAGTCAGGTCGCCGTCGCCGCTGGCAATCGCCTTGAGCATCTGCGCCACGCTGTTGATCGGCCGAGTGACGCCGGAAGCGGTGAGCCACATCAGCAGCAGACCGAGCACACCTGCGATCACCGCCACCGACAAGGCCTTGATCGTGCCGCTTTGCTGGGCATCGTCAAGCACTGCCTGGAGTTTCACCGAGTCGGCCAGCAGCACTTGTCTGGGCAGGTCGATCACCACGGCCCAGGCCTTGGCATCGGCAATCGGGCTGACCGGGTACACCGCACGGATCAGGTCACCTTGCTGGAGAATCTTCGGTGCACCGCTGCCGAGCAATTGCAGGATGTCCTTGCCATCTGCACCCAGGGTATCGCCGATGCTTTTGCCGACTTTTGTTGCATCGACGCTAAAGGCCGCCATCACGCCAGTGCCGGAGACGATCAGCATGTGCCCGGCGCTGTTGAACAGCTCGCGTTGGGAATCGACCGCCGCCGCTTGCAGGGCGTCGAGGGCGATGTCGACGCCGACTACGCCGATGGACTTGCCATCCACCAGCAGCGGAACGGAAATGGTGGTCATCAACACTTCCTTGCCGCCGACAGTATCGGCGTACGGGTCGAGCAGGCAGGTGCGCTTGCTGTCCCGCGGGCAGGTGTACCAGACGTTGTACGGTGTGCCGCTGAGGTTCAGGGTGGTCTTGGTCATGTCCTCTTCGACCATGATCGTGTTCAGCGACTCACCCCCGGCGCGGCTCCAGTACGTGGCGAAACGCCCGGTCTCGTTGGATTGACGGGCGGCGTCGCCGACGAACTCGCTGTCCTTGCCGTCCAGGCCGTCGGGTTCGAACGCCAGCCAGATGCCCAGCACTTTGCTGTTGCGCTCGAAGGCGGATTTCAGGCTCTGGTTCAACTCTTCACGCAAGGCGCCGGGCTCCAGCGAGCGCTTGGCGGCCAGGTTGCGCATGTCCTTGATCTGGTCCGCGAGGGCCGTGACCACCGTCAGGGTTTCACCGAATGTCTTCTGCACCCGCACCGCTTGCTCGGCGGCCTTGGCCTGTAGCAGGTCCTGCACACTGGCGGTGAGCATTCTGCTGCTGGAATCATTGACCAGGTCATCGTTCTGATTGGTCTGGTAAATGTTCATGCCCACTATCAATGCGACTACACCCAGCAGGCACAGACCGGACAGCAGGACGATTTTCAGGCGGATGGACACTGAGTCGAACATAAGGCGAACTCGCGAATGGATGAAGTGTTGGCTGTGGGCCGTTGCGGCTCACTCGCTAAGTCCGTTTAGCGCCGATCAATGCACATCGGCGTGGCGAAGAGGTTACATGAGGGGCAACCCGACGAGCGGTAGTGGTTGAACGTTTGCGCAGAAAAATGTGCCGAAAATCGCTTTAAAACGAGGAAAAATCGCGGAATTGTTCAGGAGGGTTCTGGCACCGATTCCGGCCGTGACCAGATCCACAGATTGCCCAGCCCCATCCCGGCAATCGCCAGGTAGACCGGCCAGCCGTGATCGAGCATCGCCAGCATCAGGCCGGCACATACCAGCATGCTGACAGTGGCGCTGACTTTTGCCCGGCGCGCGATGATCTTGCCATTGCGCCAGTTATGGAGGATGGGGCCGAACAGCCGGTGGTTTTCCAGCCAGGCACTCAGGCGCGGCGAACTGCGGGTCGCGGCCCAGGCGGCCAGCAGGATGAACTCGGTGGTGGGCAGACCGGGAATGACGATGGCGATCAGGCCGATACCCAGGCTGACATAGGCCAGCAGGCCGAAGAGGAGGCGGGAGAGTCTGGAGGAGGCAGGCATGGGCTCAAGGCAACATGTGAGGCTGATCGAAATCTTACGGATTTGCTTCGTCCCTTGTGGGAGCGGGCTTGCTCGCGAAGAGGTCATCAGCCTCAACATCAACGTTGACTGACACACCGCTTTCGCGAGCAAGCCCGCTCCCACAAGGGGAACGCGTTGGGTCAGGCGGCTTCGGTAGCGTAAGCCTGCTCCAGCAACACCGTAAAACGGTTGAAGGCGTTGATGGCGCCTTTTTCCACTTCGGCTTCTTCCCGGGCGCCGAATGCCAGGCCATCCAGGGTTTTGACGAAGCTCTTCCAGCCTTCAGCGCGGCCGCCGGCCGGTTCGCCGAGGTGGCGGGCGCCGAAGGTCTCGCTCAGCCCAAGGCCCACGGCACGCTTGATCAGGAAGGCTGCGCCGAGCTTCGAGCCTTCGGAGACGAAGAGCCAGCCCAGGGCTTCGGCTCTGGTCGGGTTCTTCAGGGCACCGGCGACGGGTGCCGGCACGTCGGTGTCCAGATCCGCCAGGTCTGCCCTGGCCGCATCGGCGCGGCAGCGGGCCGGCAGGTCCGGGACGATGGCGGTCAGTTCGGCATCGTTGTACAGCGACACCAGTTCCGACTGGAACAGGTACTGCGCCACCACGAAGCGGGCGAAACTGGCTTGGGTTTCAAACGGGGAGTGGGCCTTGACCAGGGCATCGAGCTTGCTGTGCGGCTCGTTGGTGATCTGGTTCAAGCGCTGGGAACGCAGGCTGGCGCGTTGCTCGGTGTCTTGGGTAGTCATGGCAATTCCTTGGGGGAAAAAGAGGCGCTTGGTAACGAGACGAACAAGCAAGCGCCTGACAGTAAAAAATCCTCGCCGGACGGTTTCAATCAACCGCCCGACGGGATGCCGGATCAGATATCCCAGATCAGGTTGACCGCAAAGTTGCGACCCGGCTGGGTCAGGCGGTCGAGGTTGGCCGGCTGGGTAACCGAGGCTTCGCCGACGCTGTCAAAGCCGCGCACGTCATCCCACAGCCAGTATTTCTTGTCGGTCAGGTTGTAGACGCCGCCACTGACGGTCACGTCGTCGGTCACCTTGTAGAACGCGCTCAGGTCCAGAATGCCGAAACCCGGGGTCTTGAACTGGGTGCTGGTGCCGTCCGGGGTCTTGAAGGTGGTGCTGTCGACGCGGTCCTTCTTCTTCACCAGCGTCCAGCTGAGCAAGCCACCGTAGGTGTCCTGGTCGTAACCGAGGCCGAATACGCCGGTCAGCGGGTTGACGCTGTTGAGCGGTTCGCCCGAGTCGTCGTTGCGACCGTAGGCATAAGCCACCGAGCCCCGGGTGTAGAGGCCTTGCGGCGCGCCGAAAGCGTCGAGGTTCAGGCGTCCCTTGACCTCGGCGCCCTTGATGGTGGCGTGTTTGATGTTGTTGCTTTGGAAGGTGGTCTCGGTGTAGCCCGGAGTGATGGCGTTCTCGTCAATGAAGTCGCGGTATTTGTTGTAGAACACGGCCACGTCAAACGAGCCCTGCTCGAAGTTGCCGCGCAAACCTGTCTCGTAGCTTTTGCTCTTTTCCGGTTCGAGGTCCGGGTTAGGCGCGACCCGATAGCCGCCGGCGAGGTTTTCGAAACGACCATACAAGGCCTTGGCGGTCGGGGTACGGAAGCCTTCGGCATATTGGCCGTACCAGGTGTAGTGGTCGTTGAAGCTGTAGGTGGTACCGAATTTTGGCGACAGACGATGCCAGGTCTTGGTCTCGTCGCTCACCACGCCGTTGCCGCTTTGGTCAGCGGTGGCCAGGAACTCTTCGGTGATGTGCGGCTTGAGCTCGGTGTAGTCGTAGCGAGCACCTGGCACAAAGGTCCAGTTGCCCCAGCTGATCAGATCCTGGGCGAACAGGCTGTAGCTGTTGACGGTCGGGTCCGGGAAATCACTGGCGGGTGTCAGTGTGTCGGTGGCGCTAGGGGCGCCGATGACCCGGCAGGATCCGGCCACGGTCAGGCAGGTGCCGGTACCGGTACGCAGGCCGGTGATTTTGTCCTGCTTGATGGTGGTGCCATAGGTGACGAGGTGGTCGGTGTCGGCGATGGCAAACGACTTGTCAGCCTGGGCATCGAATACCCATTGGCGGTCCTTGTAGGTGGTATCGCGGTTACGCAGCACGGTCCTTGACGGTGGCGCGTAGATTTCCTCGGTGCTCTGGTCGGTCTTGGCAATCTGGTAGTTCAGTGTCCACTTGATGTTGTCGGCCAGGGCGCTGTCCAGACCGAAGCTGTGTTCCAGGCCAAAGCGTTCGCGGGTGATCGTGTCGTTGCCGGTACGGGACTTGTAGTAGCCGAAACCGCGTCCGGCATTGAACGGACCGCCCACGGCGCTCAATTGGTTGGTATCGCGGTCGTTCTTGTAATGCTCGTAGGTCAGGCCCAAACGTGCGTCGTCGGCGTAATCCCAGCCCAGTTTGGCCAGCACGTTGGTGGTGCGCGCATCCTCGGGGTTGGCTTCAGTGCGATTCAGGCCAGTGCCGCCGGTTTCTCCAAAGGAGTCGGTTTCATGACCGTTGCGCTGACTGAGATGCAACAGGCCATCGAACTCACCGGTTCGGCCGGCGACGGTGCCGGAAGTCAGCCAGCTGTCGTCGGCGGAGTTGTAGCCGGTTTTCAGGCGTGCGCCGACATCCTTGCCCGGTTTGATGATGTCGTCCGGGTCCAGCGTGTAATAGCTGACCGCACCGCCAATGGCATTGCTGCCGTACAAGACAGAGGCCGGGCCCCGGAGGATTTCCACTCGCTTGACGATTTCCGGGTCGACATAGTTGCGGTTGGTCTGGGCATACGGGCCGTTGAAGAAACCGTCGGGCACCTGCACGCCATCGATCTGGGTCAGCACGCGGTCGCCATCGATGCCGCGAATGTTGTAGCCCGTGATGCCTGCGCGTTGGCCTGCGCCGCCGACCGAAACACCGGGTTCGTAACGCACCAGTTCCTTGATGGTATTGACGTTGTTACGGTCCAGGTCTTCGCGGGTGTAGACAGAGACCGTGCTCGGCACGCTGTTCACATCCTGTTCGTTTCGGGTGGCGCTGATGGTCACCTGTTGCAGGTTGAGCGTACTGCTGGCGCTGCGCTTTTCCAGGACGATGCTGTTGCTGCCCAGTTTGCGATAGCTCAGGTTGGTCCCCACCAACAGCCGATCCAGGGCTTTCTCCGGCGACAGCGAACCACGGACGCCAGGCGAGGCCACACCTTGCGCCAGCTCCGACGACACGCCGACCTGCCAGCCCGTCACGGCGGTAAAGGCATTGAGTGCCGACACCAGGGATTGCTGGGGAATGGCGAACGGGTAGTCGCCCATTTTGCGAGCCGGCTGCTCGGTGGCGGTGGCTGCCATGAGCGGTGCGGCACCGGCCATCAGGATGGCAGCGGTCAGCAGCGACAGCACGCGGGAGGGTGAAGAGGCAGGGCGGGTAAGGCGAAGGGACATCGATAGCGCTCCGTGTCGCACGAATCTTTATAGGTGCTGATCGGCATGGTGAGATGCGAATCAATTGCATTGGCTATAACGAGACGTACGGGATTCGGCTATCGAGTAAAAATAATTCTCATTCAGTTCAATATGACCAGCGCCGGGAATTCCTGGAGGCGGGCCGAGGTGATGTGGGCCAAGGAGCGAACCACGTCCAGGGGCTGATCGAGGCGATAGTTGCCGGTCACGGCGACATCGGCCAGTTGTTCGTTGTTGTTGATGATCCAGCCCGGGTAGTAGCGGCGAAGTTCTGCCAGCACCTGGTTCAACGGGCAGTTTTCAAACACCAGTCGCCCCTGGACCCACGCCAGGTCGGTGGCGGCATCCAGCCTGGCAGGGCGGTCGAAGCCGTTGGGGCCGATGCGAATGCTTTCCCCGGCGGACAGGCGCACCCGCGCATCGTCACGGGTGGCTCGCAAGTCGACATCCCCGCGTTGCACCCGCACTTGCGCCACACCGTCGAGGTAGCGCACGGCAAACGCGGTATCGCGAACGCTGGCCGTGACCGGGCCGGCGTCGATTTCCAGTGGTTGGCCGCGACTGGCCTGCACTTCGAAAAACGCTTCGCCCTGATACAGGCGGGCAACACGTTGCTGGTCGTTGATGGTGCTTGAGAAGGCCGAATTGGTATTGAGCAAGACCCTGGAGCCATCCTCCAGTTGCAGGCGCTGGCGCTCGCCGACCACGGTCAGGTGATCGGCCTGCAGGCGCATCGGCAAGTTGCTGAAATTGCACAGGCCGAGTAGCAGCACCGCAGCAGTGGCCAGTGGTCTCCAGTGCGGACGCAAGCGGGCGAGAACGGTGACTTTCGCGGGCCGCGCGGCCAGGCTTTGCGCGCATTGCGCCACTTGCGGACCGTCCCAGATCGCCTGGGCCTTGGTGAACGCCTGGGCATTCAACGGATCGGCCTCAAGCCATGCCTGGAATTGGCGGGTCTGCTCCTCGTCGGGACTGCCGAGCACGATCAACCAGTCCAGGGCCTGGTCCATCGCGCTTGCGGGATCCTGCGCCGGCGAAGGCTCAGGGGAGCGGTGGTTGTCCGTCACGGTGTGTCCTCGGCAGGGGCTTGTGAAGAGCAGTTTCAAGCTACAAGCGAGAAGCTGCAAGCTCGGTTCGGAGTTTGTCTTACCGCTTATGGCTTGCCGCTGCTGTCATTGCGTTCTGCAACACCGATGCAGATCGACATGATCAACTTGAGTTCTTTCTGCACGGTACTGAGGGACACGTTCAGCTCGTCGGCGATTTCCTGGTAGCTGTGCCCGTGCAGGCGGCTGAGGATGAAAATCCGCTGTTGGCGGTCGCTGAGTTCACTGAGGCTCACGTTCAGGCGCTCCAGCAATTGTTCGGCATGGGCGGCGTCTTCGGCGCTGCTGGCGGGGGCGGCGACGCTGTGCATCACCTCCTGCGGCACGTCGTCGACCATGGTGCGCGAATGGATGCGCCGCGCGCGCAAATGGTCCAGCGCCAGGTTGCGCGCCGTCTGGAAGACAAAGGGCTCAAGATGATCGATGGCCCGTTCGCTCAAGGCGCGGGTCACCCGCAGGTAGGTTTCCTGGAGGAGGTCTTCAGCGGTGCTGTGATTGTTGACCATCCGCTCCAGCGTGCGCAGCAGGGAGGTGCGCTGGGTGAGGAAAACGTGGTTGAAGCGCGACTGACTCACGGGAGAACCTGATCCATTTCGAGTTAATGATAATGCTTATCATCCGCTCGAATGGTCAAGTACTGATTTATCAAGGTTTAGGCACGACCCTGCAAATAGCTCGCGTAATCGGGTATTCGATGAGTGTGCGCCTGATCCATCAGCGGGCTGCTGAGCAGGTAGTCGGCGCTGCATTCGTTGCAGGCCACCGGGATGTTCCACACTGCCGCGACCCGCAGCAACGCCTTGATATCCGGGTCGTGGGGCTGGGGTTCGAACGGGTCCCAGAAAAACACCAGCATATCGACCCGCTGCTCGGCGATTTGCGCACCGAGCTGTTGGTCGCCACCCAGTGGTCCGCTGATCATGCTTTGCACCGGCAGGTCGAGGCGTTGTTGCAACAGCAACCCCGTGGTGCCGGTGGCGACCAGATCATGTTGGGCCAGCTTGTCCTTTTGCCGTTCGGCCCAGTCCAGCAAGAACACCTTGCAATGGTCATGGGCGACCAGGGCGATACGCTTGCGCGCCGCCAGGGTCTTTTGCGTAAAGCTGATGCCGATCATCGGTGGTTGCTCCAGTAATGACACGTACCCTGTAGGAGCGAGCTTGCTCGCGATGGTCGTTAACGATGACAAGGGTTGCCTGAATGAACGCGGGGCCCTTACATCCATCGCGAGCAAGCTCGCTCCTACAAGAAGGGAGGGGCGTGCTGCTTACTCGGCGTTGCACAGCGCCAGGCAGTTATCGAGCATGCGGTTGGAGAAGCCCCACTCGTTGTCATACCACGCCAATACCTTGAGCAACTTGCCGCTGGATTTGGTGTGGTTGGCGTCGAAGATCGACGACAGCGGGTTGTGGTTGAAGTCGCTGGAGACCAGCGGCAGGGTGTTGTAGCCAAGGATCTTCGAGTGCTGGCTGGCTTCTTTCATCAGCGCATTGACCTCATCGGCCGACGCTTCGCGCTTGAGCTGCACCGTCAGGTCCACCAGCGACACGTTGATCACCGGTACGCGCACCGACATGCCGGTCAATTTGCCCGCCAGTTCCGGCAGCACCAGGCCGACGGCTTCGGCGGCACCGGTCTTGCTCGGGATCATGTTCTGGGTGGCCGAACGGGCGCGGTACGGATCGACGTGATAGACGTCGGTCAGGTGCTGGTCGTTGGTGTAGGCGTGAATGGTGGTCATCAAGCCATTTTCGATGCCCAGTTCGCGATGCAGCACCTGGGCCACTGGGGCCAGGCAGTTGGTGGTACACGACGCGTTGGAAATGATCTGGTGCGACTGGCGCAGAATATCGTGGTTCACCCCGTAGACGACTGTGGCGTCGGCGCCTTTGGCCGGTGCAGAGATAATGACTTTGCGCGCACCCGCCGTAATATGCGCGGCGGCTTTGGCCCGGTCGGTGAACAGACCGGTGCATTCGAACACCACATCAATCTTTTCCGCGGCCCAGGGCAGGTCGGCCGGGTTGCGGATGGCGCTGACCGAAATGCGGTCGCCGTTGACCGTCAGGCTCTCCTGGTCGTGCTGGACATCGGCATCGAATGTGCCGTGAACGGTGTCGTACTTGAGTAGATGAGCATTGATCGCGCTGTCGCCCAAATCGTTGATGGCGACAATCTGCAGATCCTGACGATAGCCCTGGGTATAGAGTGCACGCAGGACGTTACGGCCGATGCGGCCAAAACCATTGATTGCGATTCGAAGAGTCATATTGCGGCGCTACCGTCGTTTTGTTGTTGGAATTACAAGATTATTCGCAAAAAAATAGAAAACAAGCCTTTTTAATGGCAATATTTTGTTCAATCTACAACGAGTGACCTGAATCAACTGGTCCGAATGGTCAATTAAACCGTCCGTCATCCCATCGACACCGGCCTTTGATCAGCATAGACAATCAGGTCGCCACATCCGTTAGCCTGGAGTTCTACACATGCATCCCCGCGTCCTTGAGGTCACCGAACGGCTTATCGCCCGCAGCCGCGCCACGCGTGAGGCTTACCTTGCATTGATCCGCGGTGCGGCCAGCGACGGTCCGATGCGCGGCAAGCTGCAATGCGCCAACTTCGCCCATGGCGTGGCCGGTTGCGGCAGCGAAGACAAGAACAGCCTGCGGATGATGAACTCCGCGAACATCGCGATAGTTTCGTCATATAACGACATGCTCTCGGCGCACCAGCCGTACGAAGTCTTTCCGGAGATGATCAAAAAGGCCCTGCGCGAGATCGGCTCCGTCGGTCAGTTCGCCGGTGGCACGCCGGCCATGTGCGATGGCGTGACCCAGGGCGAGCCGGGCATGGAACTGAGCCTGCCGAGTCGCGAAGTGATCGCGTTGTCCACTGCCGTGGCGTTGTCCCACAACATGTTCGACGGCGCGCTGCTGCTCGGCATCTGCGACAAGATCGTGCCGGGCCTGATGATGGGCGCGCTGCGCTTCGGCCATCTGCCGATGATCTTCGTGCCGGGCGGGCCGATGGTGTCGGGCATTTCCAACAAGCAGAAAGCCGATGTGCGCCAGAAGTACGCCGAAGGCAAGGCCACCCGCGAAGAGCTGCTGGAATCGGAAATGAAGTCCTACCACAGCCCTGGCACCTGCACCTTCTACGGCACCGCCAACACCAACCAGTTGCTGATGGAAGTCATGGGCCTGCACCTGCCGGGCGCGTCCTTCGTCAACCCGAACACACCGTTGCGCGATGCCTTGACCCGCGAAGCCGCGCACCAGGTCACGCGCCTGACCAAACAGAACGGCGACTTCATGCCGATCGGCGAAATCGTCGACGAGCGTTCGCTGGTCAACTCCATCGTGGCGCTGCACGCCACGGGCGGCTCGACCAACCACACCTTGCACATGCCGGCCATCGCCATGGCGGCGGGCATTCAATTGACCTGGCAGGACATGGCCGACCTCTCCGAAGTCGTGCCGACCCTGAGCCACGTCTACCCGAACGGCAAAGCCGACATCAACCACTTCCAGGCCGCGGGCGGCATGTCGTTCCTGATCCGTGAACTGCTGGAAGCCGGGTTGCTCCACGAAAACGTCAATACCGTGATGGGCCACGGCCTGAGCCGCTACACCCAGGAGCCGTTCCTCGACAACGGCCAGCTGGTGTGGCGCGAAGGCGTGACCGACAGCCTCGATGAAAGCATCCTGCGCCCGGTTGCCCGCGCATTTTCGCCGGAAGGTGGCCTGCGGGTGATGGAAGGCAACCTGGGTCGCGGTGTGATGAAAGTTTCTGCCGTTGCCGTGGAAAACCAGATTGTCGAAGCGCCAGCCATGGTGTTCCAGGATCAGCAGGACCTGGCCGATGCATTCAAGGCCGGTTTGCTGGAGAAGGATTTTGTCGCGGTAATGCGCTTCCAGGGCCCGCGCTCCAACGGCATGCCGGAGCTGCACAAGATGACACCGTTCCTGGGCGTGTTGCAGGATCGCGGCTTCAAGGTGGCGCTGGTGACCGACGGACGCATGTCCGGCGCGTCGGGGAAAATTCCGGCGGCCATTCATGTCAGCCCCGAAGCCTATGTAGGTGGCGCTTTGGCGCGGGTGCAAGAGGGCGATATCATCCGCGTCGATGGCGTCAAAGGCACCCTGGAGCTTAAGGTGGACGCCGAAGAATTCGCAGCGCGCACGCCGGCCAAGGGCCTGTTGGGCAACAACATCGGCACCGGTCGCGAACTGTTTGGTTTCATGCGCATGGCCTTCAGCTCGGCGGAGCAGGGCGCCAGCGCCTTCACTTCTGCCCTGGAGACGCTTAATTGAAACTGGCTTTGGTCGGTGACATCGGTGGGACCAACGCACGTTTCGCGTTGTGGAAAAACCAGCAACTGGAATCGGTCCAGGTGCTGGCAACGGCAGATTTCCCCAGCCCTGAAGAGGCCATCAGCCTCTACCTGGATGGCCTGGGGCTGGCACCGGGGGCGATCGGTTCAGTGTGTCTGTCGGTGGCCGGTCCCGTCAGCGGCGACGAATTCAAATTCACCAACAATCACTGGCGCCTGAGCCGCAAGGGCTTTTGCCAGACCTTGCAGGTCGAGCAACTGTTGCTGGTCAACGACTTCTCGGCCATGGCCCTGGGCATGACCCGTTTGCAGCCCGGTGAATTCCGTGTGGTCTGCGAGGGCACGCCGGAGCCGCTGCGCCCGGCGGTGGTGATTGGCCCGGGCACCGGCCTGGGCGTCGGCACCTTGCTCGATTTGGGCGAGGGCCGGTTCGCCGCGTTGCCGGGGGAGGGCGGTCACGTCGACCTGCCATTGAGCAGCCCGCGTGAAACCCGACTCTGGCAGCACATCTTCAACGAGATCGGCCACGTCAGCGCTGAAACCGCATTGAGCGGCGGCGGCTTGCCGCGCGTCTACCGGGCGATCTGCGCGGTGGACGGGCACACGCCGGTGCTCGACACCCCGGAAGCCATCACCGCTGCCGGACTGGCGGGCGACCCGATTGCCGTGGAAGTGCTTGAACAGTTCTGCTGCTGGCTTGGTCGCGTGGCCGGCAACAACGTGCTGACCACTGGTGGACGCGCTGGTGTGTACATCGTTGGCGGGGTGATTCCACGCTTTGCCGACTTCTTCCTCCAGAGCGGTTTCGCCCGGTGCTTCGCCGACAAGGGTTGCATGAGCGACTACTTCAAAGGGATTCCGGTGTGGCTGGTGACGGCGCCGTATTCCGGTTTGATGGGTGCCGGAGTGGCGCTGGAGCAATCCATCCCGGCTTGAAACCCGATTACCTGTAGGAGCGAGCTTGCTCGCGATGGACGTCAACGATAACGCGTGCTTTCTGAATGCACGCGGTGCCTTCAAGTCCATCGCGAGCAGGCTCGCTCCTACATTTTTTCTGTGGTGTTTGTAAGTTGAGTGCTTAAGGCATAATCCGCCCAATTCCAACAACAAGGACGCCTTCCCGTGAGCTCAGTCAACAAGTCGATTTTGTTGGTCGATGACGATCAAGAGATACGCGAGTTGCTGGACACCTACCTGACCCGCGCCGGTTTCCAGGTGCGTACCACGCCCGACGGCGCCGGTTTTCGCCAGGCGTTGAACGAGGCGCCGAGTGATCTGGTGATCCTTGATGTGATGCTGCCCGACGAAGACGGCTTCAGCCTGTGCCGCTGGATTCGCCAGCATCCACGCCAGGCGCAGGTGCCGATCATCATGCTCACCGCCAGTTCCGACGAGGCCGACCGCGTCATCGGCCTGGAGCTGGGCGCCGACGATTATCTGGGCAAGCCGTTCAGCCCACGGGAATTGCAGGCACGGATCAAGGCCTTGCTGCGCCGCGCGCAGTTCGGTCAGGAACGTAACGGTGGCGAGGTGCTGGCCTTCGATGACTGGCGTCTGGACATGGTCAGCCATCGGTTGTTTCACATCGATGGCGAAGAGGTGATCCTTTCGGGCGCCGACTTCGCACTGCTGAAACTGTTCCTCGATCACCCGCAGGAAATCCTCGATCGCGACACCATCGGCAACGCCACCCGTGGCCGCGACCTGATGCCCCTCGATCGCATCGTCGACATGGCGGTCAGTCGCTTGCGCCAGCGTCTGCGCGACACCGAAAAACCACCACGGCTGATCCGCACCGTGCGCGGCAGTGGCTACCAATTGGCAGCCAATGTGGTTGCCAGCAATGGCCACTAAGCTGTTTCGCAAGCTCGCGGCCAAGGTACCGATGCCGCGTTCGTTGCTCGGGCGGATGCTGCTGTTGACCTTGCTGGCCGTGTTGTTCGCCCAGACATTGTCGAGCGTGATCTGGGTGTCGCAACTGCGCGCCACGCAGCTCGAGGGCCTGGTCACCAGTGCCCGCAGCCTGGCTCATTCGATGACGGCCAGTGTCAGTTATTTCCGTTCGTTGCCGGTGGCGTTTCGGCCCCTGGTGCTCGATCAGTTGCGCAGCATGGGTGGCACCCGGTTCGTGGTGACGCTCAACGACAAGCCACTGGGCATGGAAGTGCTGCCCATCACCCCGCGCAAAGAGGCGGTGCTCAAAGCGGTGGACGAGGTGCTGCGCCAGTCCCTCGGCCAGGACGCGGACATCTCGGTGACCTTCGTCAGCCCGGAAGACCTGCGCATCTTCAATGGCGGCCTGAAGCTCGATGAGTTGCCACGTTCCTGGGCGCACTATGCGCTGACGCTGGAACCGGTGAACCCGCCGGTGCTGGTCACGCAGATCCAGATGGCACCGGGCGAATGGCTGTACATCGCCTCGCTGTTGCCCGAGCCCTACACCAGTCTTGAAGAACAGGGCCTGCCGGCACAGCAGGTGTGGTTCATCGTCCTGACCAGCGGCTTTTTGCTGTTGTTCATCGGCCTGCTGGTGCACTGGCAGAGTCGTCCGCTCAAGCGTCTGGCGCGGGCGGCGCGGGACTTGTCGCTGGGTGCCGATGTCGAGCCGGTGGCCGAAGGTGGTGGCAGCGAAGTGGTGGAAGTCGGCCGTGCCTTCAACACCATGCGCGAGCGCATCAGCCGTTACCTGACCGAGCGCAGTCAGTTGTTCAGCGCGATTTCCCACGACCTGCGCACACCGATTACCCGCTTGCGACTGCGGGTCGAATTGCTCGAAGACGAAACACTGCAAACCAAGTTCGGTCGCGACCTGGACGAGCTGGAGCTGCTGGTCAAGGGCGCACTGCAATGCGTGAAAGACACCGACATCCACGAGAACATCGAGCCGGTGGATCTCAACCATGTGCTCGACTGCCTGGTGGAACCGTATCTGGCACCGAACGGTAACGGCCGCGTGACCCAGCAGGGGCGGGCGCTGGCGGCGTATCCGGGGAAACCGCTGGCGCTCAAGCGTTGCATCGGCAACCTGATCGACAACGCGTTGAAGTACGGGCAGAACGCGCATCTGTACATCGATGACGATGACAGCGCGTTCATCCTGCATGTCGATGATGAAGGGCCGGGCGTGCCGGAGCAGCGGCTGGAGCAGGTGTTCGAACCGCACTTCCGCCTGGCCGGGCAGCAGCAGGGCTATGGATTGGGGCTGGGGATTGCCCGCAACATTGCCCATAGCCATGGTGGTGAGGTGAGTTTGCAGAACTTGCGTGAGGGTGGGTTAAGGGTGACTTTGCAGTTACCCCGGAGCGTTGATTAGCGATACCGCGTTATCGTTCTTCGCGAGCAAGCCCGCTCCCACATTTGACCGAGTTCATCCAGATGGAATGCGATCAAGTGTGGGAGCGGGCTTGCTCGCGAAGGCGTTAGAAGATTCAACACATCCCTCAAGGTAAATGTCACAGCTCGGTGACATAACCCACCCCCTTCGTTACAAGCCCGCCTTCGTCCGTTGTTTATGCTGCCCAGCAGTCATAACAACAAAAAAGGTACGTCATGGACACCTTCCAACCTGCCTTCAGCAGTTGGCTGAATGCACCTGCCCATCAGCAATGGCTCGCTGCCGAAGGCTTGCGCCTGCTGGCGTTTGCCAAGGCTTCGAGGCTCCCTGAAGGCTTTGGCAATCTCGATGAAAAGGGCTGCCTCGCGGCCGACGCAAAAGCGCAAACCATGAACACCGCGCGCATGACCCACAGCTTTGCCATGGCCCACATACAGGGTTTGCCGGGGTTCGCCGAGCTGGTGGATCACGGTGTCGCCGCACTGCGCGGGCCACTGCGTGATGCGCTTCACGGCGGCTGGTTCGCGACCGCCGAACACCGCGACGGCAACACCGGCAAGAACGCCTACCTGCATGCCTTCGTCGCGCTGGCCGCGAGTTCCGCTGTAGTCGCACAGCGCCCCGGTGCGCAAGCCTTGCTCGATGATGCCGTCGACATCATCGACACGTACTTCTGGAGCGAAGAAGAGGGCGCCATGCGCGAATCCTTCAATCGCGACTGGAGCGAGGAGGAGACCTACCGAGGCGCCAACAGCAACATGCACGCCACCGAGGCCTTCCTCGCCCTGGCCGATGTCACTGATGACAATCGCTGGCTGAGCCGTGCCCAGCGTATCGTCGAGCGAGTGATCCATGGCCACGCCGCCGCCAACGATTACCTGGTGATCGAGCATTTCGACCGTGCCTGGCAACCACTGCGCGATTACAACCGCGACAATCCAGCCGACGGCTTCCGCCCCTACGGCACCACCCCGGGTCATGGTTTCGAGTGGGCGCGGCTGTTGCTGCACCTCGAAGCTTCGCGGGTGAGAGCGGGGATGCTCACGCCGGGCTGGCTGCTCACCGACGCGCAAAAACTCTTCGAGCACAACTGCCGTCATGGCTGGGACGTCGATGGTGCGCCGGGGATTGTCTACACCCTGGACTGGGACAACAAAGCGGTGGTCCGCCATCGCCTGCACTGGACCCATTGCGAAGCCAGTGCTGCCGCCAGTGCACTGCTCAAACGCACCGGTGATGAGCAGTACGAACACTGGTACCGACTGTTCTGGGAATTCTGTGACAGTCATTTCATCGACCGCGAAGGCGGCAGCTGGCATCACGAGCTCGACCCGCTGAACCGCCCGAGTGCCGATATCTGGCCCGGCAAGCCGGACCTTTACCACGCCTGGCAGGCCGTGCTGATTCCGCGCCTGGCGCTGGCGCCAAGCATGGCCACGGCGCTGGCGCAGTTGTCCCAGAGCGGTTCTATGTAACCATGCGGTGACATTCGCGCATCCCTTCGTTACCTGCGAGGGGATATCCCCTGTTTAGAATCTTATGCAGCGCAAGCAACAGACTTGCATGCATAACAACAAGAAAGGTGCTCCTAGATGAATGCGATTTCTCGCCTCGCTACTGTCATTTCTCTCGCTTCCCTGTCTGCGCTCCCCCTCAGTGTCCTCGCTGCCGAATCCAAAGGTTCCGTTGAAGTCGTTCACTGGTGGACTTCCGGTGGTGAAAAGGCAGCGGTCGATGTCCTGAAGGCTCAAGTCGAAAAAGACGGCTTCACCTGGAAGGACGGCGCAGTCGCCGGTGGTGGCGGCTCCACGGCCATGACCGTACTCAAAAGTCGCGCCGTAGCCGGCAACCCGCCGGGCGTTGCCCAGATCAAAGGCCCGGACATCCAGGAGTGGGGCAGCACCGGCCTGCTCAGCACCGACGCGCTGAAAGACGTTTCCAAGTCGGAAAACTGGGATGGCCTGCTGTCGAAGAAAGTCTCCGACACCGTGAAGTACGAAGGTGACTACGTCGCCGTGCCGGTGAACATCCACCGCGTCAACTGGCTGTGGATCAACCCGGAAGTGTTCAAGAAAGCCGGGATCGAAAAAGCCCCGACTACCCTCGAAGAATTCTATGCCGCCGGCGACAAGCTCAAGGCCGCAGGTTTCATCGCGCTTGCCCACGGCGGTCAGCCTTGGCAGGACAGCACCGTGTTTGAAGACGTGGTGCTCTCGGTCATGGGCGCCGACGGTTACAAGAAAGCCCTGGTCGACCTGGACCAGAAAACCCTGTCCGGCCCGGAGATGACCAAGTCGTTCGCCGAGCTGAAAAAGATCACCGGCTACATGGACCCGAACCGCGCCGGTCGTGACTGGAACATCGCCGCCGCCGACGTCATCAATGGCAAGGCCGGCATGCAGATGATGGGCGACTGGGCGAAAAGCGAGTGGACCGCCGCGAAGAAAATCGCCGGCAAGGACTACCAGTGCGTAGCGTTCCCTGGCACCGAAAAAGCCTTCACCTACAACATCGACTCGATGGCGGTGTTCAAGCTCAAGGCTGATCGCAAGGGTGACATCGCTGCCCAGCAAGACCTGGCCAAGGTCGCATTGGGTACCGACTTCCAGAAAGTCTTCAGCATGAACAAGGGTTCGATCCCGGTGCGTAACGACATGCTGAATGAAATGGACAAGCTCGGCTTCGACGAGTGTGCCCAGAAGTCGGCGAAGGACTTCATCGCGGACGACAAGACCGGCGGCCTGCAACCGAGCATGGCGCACAACATGGCCACCTCCCTGGCCGTGCAGGGTGCGATCTTCGACGTGGTCACCAACTTCATGAACGACAAGAACGCTGACCCGGCCAAGGCCAGCGCCCAACTGGCCTCGGCTGTCAAAGCGGCCCAGTAACTCCGGACACAGCCCATCCCAATGTGGGAGCGGGCTTGCTCGCGAATACGGACTGACATTCAACATGGATGTCGATTGACACACCGCATTCGCGAGCAAGCCCGCTCCCACAGGGGATCAGCGTGTCGATTCATTTCTCTAAACCTGGATTATCCCGATGAACTCTGTGGCGGTTTTCAGCAAAGCCTCACCGTTCGATGCGCTGCAACGCTGGCTACCCAAGTTGGTACTCGCGCCGAGCATGCTGATCGTGTTGGTTGGCTTCTACGGTTACATCATCTGGACGTTCATTCTGTCCTTCACCAACTCCAGCTTCATGCCGAGCTACAAGTGGGTCGGCCTGCAGCAATACATGCGTCTGATGGACAACGACCGCTGGTGGGTCGCGAGCAAGAACCTCGCGGTGTTCGGCGGCATGTTCATCGGCATCAGCCTGGTGCTGGGCGTGTTCCTCGCCGTGCTGCTGGACCAGCGCATTCGCAAGGAAGGCTTCATCCGCACCATCTATCTGTACCCGATGGCGCTGTCGATGATCGTCACCGGTACGGCGTGGAAATGGCTGCTCAACCCGGGCCTGGGCCTGGACAAAATGCTGCGTGACTGGGGCTGGGAAGGCTTCCGCCTCGACTGGCTGGTGGATCAGGATCGCGTGGTCTACTGCCTGGTGATCGCCGCCGTGTGGCAAGCCTCCGGGTTTGTCATGGCGATGTTCCTCGCCGGCCTGCGCGGTGTCGATCAGTCGATCATCCGTGCTGCGCAAGTCGATGGTGCGAGCCTGCCGACCATCTACCTGAAGATCGTTTTGCCGAGCCTGCGCCCGGTGTTCTTCAGTGCCTTCATGATCCTCGCGCACATCGCGATCAAGAGCTTCGACCTCGTCGCGGCGATGACCGCGGGCGGTCCGGGCTACTCGTCCGACCTGCCGGCAATGTTCATGTATTCCTTCACCTTCAGCCGTGGCCAGATGGGCATCGGTTCGGCCAGCGCCATGCTGATGCTCGGCGCCGTGCTGACCATCCTCGTGCCGTACCTGTACTCCGAGCTGCGAGGCAAACGCCATGACTAATCAAATCGGAAAACCAGGCATCAGCTTCAGCCGCATTGCGATCTACGCCACCTTGTTGCTGGCGGCGGCGGTGTACCTGATCCCGCTGGTGGTGATGCTGCTGACCAGCTTCAAGTCCCCTGAAGACATCCGCACCGGCAACCTGCTGAGCTGGCCGGCCGTGATTGACGGCATCGGCTGGATCAAGGCCTGGGACGTGGTCGGCGGCTACTTCTGGAACTCGGTGAAGATCACCGTGCCTGCGGTGCTGATCTCCACCTTCGTCGGGGCCATGAACGGCTACGTGCTGTCGATGTGGCGCTTCCGTGGCTCGCAGTTGTTCTTCGGCCTGTTGCTGTTCGGCTGCTTCCTGCCGTTCCAGACCGTGCTGCTGCCGGCTTCGTTCACCCTCGGCAAGTTCGGCCTGGCCAACACCACCTCGGGCCTGGTGCTGGTCCACGTGGTCTACGGCCTGGCGTTCACCACGCTGTTCTTCCGCAACTACTACGTGAGCATTCCGGATGCGCTGGTCAAGGCCGCGCGGCTCGATGGCGCAGGCTTCTTCACGATCTTCTGGAAGATCCTGCTGCCGATGTCGATCCCGATCGTGATGGTCTGCCTGATCTGGCAGTTCACCCAGATCTGGAACGACTTCCTGTTCGGCGTGGTTTTCGCCAGTGGCGATGCCCAGCCAATTACCGTGGCCCTGAACAACCTGGTCAACACCAGCACCGGGGTCAAGGAATACAACGTTGATATGGCCGCCGCGATGATCGCCGGGCTGCCGACACTGCTGGTCTACATATTCGCTGGCAAGTATTTCCTGCGTGGGCTGACGTCCGGCGCGGTCAAGGGGTAGAAACATGGCAACTCTCGAATTACGCAACGTCAACAAGACCTACGGCGCCGGTTTGCCGGACACCCTGAAAAACATCGAACTGAAGATCGATGACGGGGAATTCCTGATCCTGGTCGGCCCCTCGGGCTGCGGCAAATCGACCTTGATGAACTGCATCGCCGGCCTGGAAACCATCAGCGGCGGCGCGATCCTGGTGGACGACGCCGACATCAGCGGCATGAGCCCCAAGGATCGCGACATCGCCATGGTGTTCCAGTCCTACGCGCTGTACCCGACCATGAGCGTGCGCGACAACATCGCCTTCGGCCTGAAGATCCGCAAAATGCCGACTGCGGAAATCGACGAAGAAGTCGCTCGGGTTTCCAAGCTGCTGCAAATCGAACACCTGCTCAACCGCAAACCCGGCCAACTCTCCGGTGGTCAGCAACAGCGTGTGGCGATGGGCCGTGCCCTGGCGCGGCGGCCGAAGATTTACCTGTTCGACGAACCGCTGTCCAACCTCGACGCCAAGCTGCGGGTCGAGATGCGTACCGAAATGAAGCTGATGCACCAGCGCTTGAAGACCACCACGGTCTACGTGACCCACGACCAGATCGAGGCCATGACCCTGGGTGACAAGGTTGCGGTGATGAAGGACGGCATCATCCAGCAGTTCGGCACGCCGAAGGACATCTACAACAATCCGGCCAACCTGTTCGTGGCGAGCTTCATCGGTTCGCCGCCGATGAACTTCATCCCGCTGCGCTTGCAGCGCAAGGATGGTCGTCTGCTGGCGCTGCTCGACAGCGGCCAGGCCCGTTGCGAGTTGCCGCTGGGCATGCAGGACGCCGGTCTTGAAGATCGCGAAGTGATCCTCGGCATGCGCCCTGAGCAGATCGTTCTGGCCAACGGCGAAGCGAACGGATTGCCGACCATTCGTGCCGAAGTCCAGGTCACCGAACCGACCGGTCCCGACACCTTGGTCTTCGTCAACCTCAACGACACCAAGGTCTGCTGCCGCATGGCGCCAGACGTGGCGCCGGCGGTTGGCGAGACGCTGAACCTGCAGTTCGACCCGGCGAAAGTGCTGCTGTTCGATGCCAAGAGCGGGGAGCGGCTGGGGGTTGCCGGCGTGCCGAAAGCCGAGACTCACGCTGACAACGTAGCGCAATTCAAAGGCCGCTGAAGATCACGGCTGTAGGAGCGAGCTTGCTCGCGATGGAGTGTCAGTTGACACCGATGTAGCTGATACACCATCGCGAGCGAGCTCGCTCCTACAGGGGGGGGATATGTGGCGGGTGGAGACATCCGTCGCAACTGATGTAACCGCGTTAAAGAAGAAAAGTTAATAACAATAAAACGAGGATGTAGGGATGAAAATGAAGAACAAGGCCCGGTTGATCTGCCAAGTGTCAGCAGCGGCAGCACTGGTTCTGGCCGGCAATGCGATGGCCGCTGAAGCGTTCAGCTCCGACTCCAAATGGATGACGGGCGATTGGGGTGGCGAGCGAACCAAACTGATCGAGCAGGGCATCGACATCAAGATGGATTACGTCGGTGAAGTCGGCGCCAACCTGCATGGCGGTTTCAACGATGACAAGACCGCGCGCTACGCCGACCAGTTCGGCCTGGGGGCAGCGCTGGACCTGGAAAAACTGCTGGGCTGGGACAACACCCAGGCCAAGATCCAGCTCACCAACCGTAACGGTGAGAACATCTCCAACGACCGTATCGGCGACCCGCGTGCCGGCACCCTGAGTTCCTCCCAGGAAGTCTTCGGGCGTGGCCATATGGTGCGTCTGACCCAGTTGTGGATCCAGCATCAGTTCTTCGACAACAAACTGGACGTCAAGGCCGGTTACTTCGGCGAAGGTGAAGACTTCAACACCTTCCCGTGCGAATTCCAGAACCTGGCGTTCTGCGGATCCCAGGTGGGTAACTGGGCCACCAACATCTGGTACAACTGGCCGGTGATGCAGGCGGCGATCCGCGTGAAGTACAACATCAATGACGAGCTCTACGCCCAGATCGGCGCGTACAACCAGAACACCTCGCAACTGGAGCACGGTAACGGCTTCAAGCTCAGCGGCAGTGGTACCAATGGCACCGTCCTGCCGGTCGAGCTGGTCTGGTCGCCGAAGGTCAACAACCTGCCTGGCGAATACCGTGTCGGTTACTACAAAAGTACCTCCGATGCCGCCGACGTTCGCGAAGACGACAACGGTCAGGACGCAGCGACCACCGGCAACCCTTTGCGCGTCCACGATAGCAAGCACGGCTACTGGTTCGTCGCGCAGCAGCAACTCACCAGCCACAACGGCGACGCTTCTCGCGGTCTGAACATCGCGGCCAACGCCACTTTCCACGACAAGGACACCAACTTCATCGACAACTACCAGTCGCTGATGTTTGTGTACAAGGGCCCGTTCGATGCGCGCCCGAAGGATGACGTGGGCATCGGTTTCGCCCGTATCCATGTCAACGATGACGTGAAGAAAAACGCCGAACTGACCAACGCGGCCAACGGTGTTTCGGACTTCGACAATCCGCTGTTCTCGCCTATTCGTGAAACCGAATACAACTACGAGATCAACTACGGCTTCCACGTGACCAACTGGCTGACCGTACGTCCCAACCTGCAATACGTCACGCACCCGGGTGGTGTGGATGAAGTCGACAACGCGCTGGTGGCCGGCCTGAAAATTCAGTCGGTGTTCTAACGCTGTTGCGATAAGCTCTCCTCAATGTGCGCATTTTTGCGGACAGCCCTGGCTGTCCGCTTTTTTTTGCGGGCCGCGCACCCCGGTGACAGATGATTTTCAGGACCGTGGCACATGCTTGAGCATCCGCTACAACGCTTCTTCAAATCCTTGCGCGAGCGTCCGGTGTTCGCGTGGGAGCGCTATCAGATGCGCGACGTGCTGGTGATCGATCATCCGCTGTGTCAGGCGGTGTTCAGCCGTCAGGGCGCGCAGTTGCTGCACTTCCAGCCACAGGGCCAGAAACCCTGGCTGTGGTGCGCGGCGAAGTGGCCGCAAGTCGGTGCCATTCGCGGTGGCGTGCCGGTGTGTTGGCCGTGGTATGGACGGCATCCGAGCGAAAACGCCTGGCCGTCCCATGGCTGGGCGCGGTTGCTCGACTGGAAGCTGCTCGACAGCAACAGTGACGACGATGGCGTGCGGTTGCACTGGCAACTGAAGTTGTGCGACTGGCAGGTGGATCTGCACGCGCATCTGGGCGAACGCATGGAATTGCGCCTGAGTACCGAGCATCAGGACGACATGCCGTGCCAGTTGAGCCAGGCTTTGCACGCTTACTGGCGTATTGGCGATGTCAGTGAGATAGCGCTGTCTGGGCTGGAGGGTGCTCAGGGTTATGACCAGTTGAGCCGACAGGTCTGTCAGCAGGAAGGCGAGTTGCGCGTGGACGGCGGTTGTCAGCGAGTGTTCCAGCATGATGGCGAATTGCAGCTCAACGACCATGCCTGGCAGCGGGCGCTGTGCATCGACACTGGCGAAACGGCCGACACAGTGGTTTGGCATCCCGGTTCACGGCCGTTGCTCGGCGTGACCTGGAACGAGATATCCGAATTCGTTTGCGTAGAGGCCGCAAGCGGCGGTACCGACAGCTTGTGCCTGAAACCTGGGGAGCGGGCGCATTTGAGTTTACAGGCGTGGGTGGGGGCTTGATTCTGCGGTGTTGCTGCTGGCCCCTTCGCGAGCAAGCCCGCTCCCACATTCGACCACATTCCAACTGAAGGAACCTGGTCACTTGTGGGAGCGGGCTTGCTCGCGAAGGCGCCCTTTCAAGCAGTAAAGATTCAGGATCGGTCAGTTGAACTCATCACCCACCGGATACCGGCTGGCATTCAGGCTCTCCTTGATCTTGCGCAAGTGCGGCTGGAAGTCCACGCCCCGGCGCAAGGTCATGCCGGTGGCGAGCACGTCCAGCACGGTGAGCTGGATGATCCGCGACGTCATCGGCATGTAGATGTCGGTGTCCTCCGGCAGCGGAATGTTCAGGCTCAGGGTGCTGGCCTTGGCCAGCGGCGAGTTCTCGGCGGTCAGGCCCAGCACTGAAGCGCCGTTTTCCCGGGCGATGCGCGCGACTTCCACCAGTTCGCGGGTGCGACCGGTGTAGGAAATGATCACGAACAACTCGCCGGTGTGGGCCACCGAGGCAATCATGCGCTGCATCAGCACGTCGGCGTGGGCCGTGACGGCGAGATTGAAGCGGAAGAACTTGTGCTGTGCATCCAGGGCCACCGGAGCCGAGGCACCGAGGCCGAAGAAGTGGATTTGCCGGGCCTGGATCAACAGGTCGACGGCGCGGCTGATCAGGTTCGGGTCCAGTGCCTGGCAAGCGCTGTCCAGCGAGGCAATGGCGCTGCCGAAGATCTTCTGGGTATAGGCTTCAGGATTGTCGTCGGCTTCCACTGCACGGCTGACGTACGCGGCGCCACTGGCCAGGCTCTGGGCCAGTTGCAGTTTGAGCTCGGGGTAGCCGCTGACGCCGAACGAACGGCAGAAACGGTTGACCGTCGGTTCGCTGACCGAAGCCGCCTGGGCGAGGGCAGCGATGCTGAACCGGGTGGCCTGCTGCGGGTTGAGCAGGATCACCTCGGCGACTTTGCGCTCGGCCTTGTTCAGCTCTTCAAGGCGATTCTGGATTTGTTCCAGTAAATTTCGCACGCGGTCCATATGGGATTCCTTGATTCACCGGCACCGATAAGCGCGCGGCTAATGCAAAAAGGGCCTTTGGTGAGGCCCGTAACGGTGGCCTATCCTACTGATGGCTCCGACCGACCACCACTCGGAATCTGTATTTTGCGAAAATGTTGTGGTTATTACTACATTTTCCCTTGAGTGATGCCTTGAAAAAAGGTATTTGTAGCTTAACTTGATAAAAGAACAAACATCATGCTCTCGATTACGGTTGAACCGTGCACCTTTGCCTTGTTCGGCGCCTTGGGCGATCTGGCCTTGCGCAAGCTGTTTCCTGCCCTCTATCAACTCGACGGCGCCGGCCTGCTGCACGAGGACACGCGTATTATCGCGCTGGCCCGTGAGCCAGGCAGCGAACAGGAACACCTGGCGTTCATTGCTTCCGAGCTGCGCCGCTATGTCGGTGCCAAAGAGCTGGACGACGCCGTGGTCGAGCGTTTTCTGGCGCGCCTGAGCTACTTGCACGTCGACTTCCTCAAAACCGAAGATTATGTGGCCCTGGCCGAAGTCGCCGGCACCGCGCAGCGAGTCATCGCTTATTTTGCGACCCCGGCCGCCGTATACGGCGCGATTTGCGAAAACCTGGCCAAGGTCGGCCTGGCGCAAAACACCCGTGTGGTGCTGGAAAAACCCATCGGTTCGGACCTGGAATCCTCGCGCAAGGTCAACGACGCCGTGGCGCAATTCTTCCCGGAGAACCGCACCTACCGCATCGACCACTACCTGGGCAAAGAGACCGTCCAGAACCTGATCGCCCTGCGTTTCGCCAACAGCCTGTTCGAAACCCAGTGGAACCAGAACTACATTTCCCACGTGGAAATCACCGTGGCCGAGAAGGTCGGTATCGAAGGCCGCTGGGGTTACTTCGACAAGGCCGGCCAGCTGCGCGACATGATCCAGAACCACCTGCTGCAACTGCTCTGCCTGATCGCCATGGACCCACCGGCCGACCTGTCCGCCGACAGCATCCGTGACGAGAAGGTCAAGGTGCTCAAGGCCCTGGCGCCGATCAGCCCGGAAGGCCTGACCACTCAAGTGGTGCGCGGCCAGTACATCGCCGGCTACAGCGAAGGCAAGGCGGTACCGGGGTACCTGGAAGAACCCAATTCCAACACCCAGAGCGACACCGAAACCTTCGTCGCCCTGCGTGCCGACATCCGTAACTGGCGCTGGGCCGGCGTGCCGTTTTACCTGCGTACCGGCAAGCGCATGCCGCAGAAGCTGTCGCAGATCGTCATCCACTTCAAG
The DNA here is from genome assembly GCF_047304225.1 of Pseudomonas sp. Pseusp3. NCBI lineage: Bacteria > Pseudomonadati > Pseudomonadota > Gammaproteobacteria > Pseudomonadales > Pseudomonadaceae > Pseudomonas > Pseudomonas sp. Pseusp3. The sequence goes on from NZ_JBGLYV010000070.1 coordinate 25,814, forward strand.
GAACCGTCGCACTACATCTTCGCTCCCGAGCAGCGCCTGCAAATCAGCAACAAGCTGATTATCCGCCTGCAACCGGACGAAGGCATTTCCTTGCGCGTGATGACCAAGGATCAAGGCCTGGATAAAGGCATGCAGCTGCGCAGCGGTCCGTTGCAGCTGAATTTTTCCGACACCTGGAGCAGCGCACGGATTCCCGATGCCTACGAGCGGTTGTTGCTGGAAGTGATGCGCGGCAATCAGAACCTGTTTGTCCGTAAAGATGAAATCGAAGCCGCGTGGAAGTGGTGTGACCAGTTGATCGCCGGGTGGAAAAAATCCGGCGATGCGCCCAAGCCGTACGCGGCAGGGTCCTGGGGGCCGATGAGCTCCATTGCACTGATCACGCGGGACGGGAGGTCATGGTATGGCGATATCTGATTTGAAACTGCCGCAGGGCGTCAGCGCCCATGCGTTCAAGAGCCCGGTGCTGCTGGCCGAAAGCCTGGCGCTGAATGTGGCCAAGCAACTGAGCGATGCAATCGACGCCCAGGGTACAGCGACGCTGGTGGTGTCCGGTGGCCGCAGCCCGGTGGCGTTTTTCCAGCACCTGGCCAGGCAGGCGCTGGACTGGTCCAACGTGGTGGTCAGCCTGGCTGACGAGCGTTGGGTGCCGGTGGAGCACGCCGACAGTAACGCTGGCCTGCTCAAGAAATATCTCTTGCAAGGCCCGGCGGCCAAGGCGCAGTTCCTGAGCCTGTACAGCGCCAGTGCCAACCTCGAGCAGGCAGCCGAGCAGGCCGACCGTTTGTTGTCCGAGTTGCCGGTGATCGACGTGCTGATCCTCGGCATGGGCGATGACGGCCACACCGCGTCGCTGTTCCCCAACAGCCCGAACCTTGACGAGGCCTTGAAAGTCGACGGTACACGTCGTTGCTGGCCGATGCTGGCGCCGACCGTGCCGCGTCAGCGCCTGACCATGAGTCGCGCGCTGCTGGCTTCGGCCAAACACAAGATTCTGTCGATTTCCGGTCAGTCCAAGCTGACCACCTTGAGTTTCGCGCTGGCCGGTGACGATGTCGCCGAAATGCCGGTGCGCGCATTTCTGCAACCCACGTTAGAGATTTACTGGTGCCCATGAGCCAAGGAACAGCCGCTATGACAAACCCATCCCCGACCGTTTCCATGGCGGACAAAGTTGCCCTGATCGACAGCCTCTGCGCGAAGGCGCGGATTCTGCCGGTGATCACCATCGCCCGCGAGCAGGACGTTCTGCCGTTGGCCGACGCGCTCGCGGCCGGCGGCCTGACGGCCCTGGAAGTGACCCTGCGTTCGCAATTCGGCCTCAAGGCCATCCAGATTCTGCGCGAGCAGCGTCCTGAGCTGGTGACCGGTGCCGGCACCGTGCTCGATCGCCAGATGCTGGCTGCCGCCGAAGCGGCGGGCTCGCAATTCATCGTCACGCCGGGCATCACCCGCGACTTGCTGGAAGCCAGCGTCGCCAGCCCGATTCCACTGTTGCCAGGCATCAGCAATGCCTCGGGCATCATGGAAGGCTACGCTCTGGGTTACCGCCGATTCAAGTTGTTCCCGGCCGAAGTCAGCGGCGGCGTCGCAGCCATCAAGGCTTTGGGCGGCCCGTTCGGCGAAGTGAAATTCTGCCCGACCGGCGGCGTCGGCCCGGCCAATATCAAGAGCTACATGGCGTTGAAGAACGTCATGTGCGTGGGCGGTAGCTGGATGCTTGATCCGGAGTGGATCAAGAACGGCGACTGGGCCCGCATTCAGGAATGCACCGCCGAGGCCTTGGCGCTGCTGGACTGATCGCTTCACCCTACACTCGTTGTGTGTTCTACGGCTTTACGGTGCGCTTGGTCGGTGCACCGTTTTTTTTTGCCCTTAATACCTGTAGGAGCGAGCTCGCGAAAAACCTCCAGGCACCGCTGGCTACCGGGTTCCCGCGTCATCGTTCACGACCATCGCGAGCAAGCTCGCTCCTACAGGCACCGCTGGCTTCCGGGTTCCCGGGTCATCATTCACGACCATCGCGAGCAAGCTCGCTCCTACAGGTACCGTTGGTCATCGGGTTCCCGCGTTATCGTTCACGCCCATCGCGAGCAGGTCAGCACAACTCCGTCAGCGCCGTGGTCAGCCGCGTCATGTGCCCGGCGGTGGTGGTCAGCCCCGGAGTGATGCGGATGCACGGGCCGCACGCCGCGCCGGTGCGTACCACGGTGAACAGGTTGTAGTCCTTGAGCAGCCGCTCGACCATCGCCTGCTGATCGGTCTGTGCGATGAAACGCAGGGCCGTGATGCCGCAGTACAGTCGCGGGTCGTCCGGGGTCAGGACTTCGATGCCCGGCAGTTCGCGCACGGGGCGGACCCACAAGTTGCGCAGGTAGTTGAGGCGCGAACCCTTGGCCGCCGCGCCGCCCATGGCGTGATGCTCCTCGAGGACCAGCGGCAAGGTCAGCAGCGCCGGGATGTTCGGTGTGCTGTACGGCGTACGGGCACGAATGTCTGTAACCGGGAAGTGCATCTCGCCCATGTCCGGGTCGATGTCGGCCAGGCGTTCGGGGGCGATGTAGATGAAGCCGAGCGTCAGCGGGGCGCCGATCCACTTGTGCAGGTTGTAGCCGGCAAAGGCGATACCGAGCCCGGCCAGGTCAAATTCGAGTTGGCCGAGGGCATGGGCTCCATCGAGGATGACGTCGATGCCATGTTCCTTCGCAGCGGCTGCAATCGCCTGCACCGGCATCACCAGGCCCGTGCGATGGGTGACGTGGGTCAGGGCCATCAGCTTCAGCCGCGGATGCCGCGCGAAGGCTTCCCGATAGGTGTTGAGCAGGCTGTCGAAGGTTGCCGGGTGGGCGTGTTCGATCTCGATCACTTCGACACCACGATTGCGTGCCAGCCAGCGCATGGCGCCTTTGACCGTGTCGTATTCCAGATCGCAGACCAGTACCTGATCGCCGGGCTGCAGCCGGTTGTAGTTGCGGATCAGCGACTGCAAACCTTCCGACGCGTTACGGGTCAGGGCGATGCTGTCGGCGGGTACGCCTGTCAACCTCGCCAATTGCGCGCGGATCTTCAGGCTGTCGCCCTGTTCGAAGCGCTGGCGCACGTAGACCGAATTGCTGCGATTGATGAGCTCGATGTTGCGCTGGTATTCCTCGACCACCGTGCGCGACATGCGACCGAAGTAACCGTTCTCCAGGTTGAGCGGGCCGGGTTCGACATCGTAGCGGTCGGCAAAGGTTTGCCAGAAGGCTTCATCACGGGCACGGCGGGTGTTGTCGGGCATGGGCTACTCGGTAGGTGATTCAGTGGCGCGGGGCAGGTTTGCCGTGTTTGGCGCGTAGCGGTTCGAGCAGGTCCGACAAGCCGTTGTGATCGATTTCCTGCATCAGGGCCAACAGGCCGCCCAACTCGCCGTGAGGGAAACCTTCCCGGGCGAACCAGTTCAGGTAAGGGCCGGGCAGGTCGGCAATGATTCGGCCCTTGTACTTGCCGAAAGGCATTTCGCGGGTGATCAGCAGTTCGAGCTTTTCAGGATTCATCGGTCGGTCGTCTTGATTCAGTCAGTCTGGAAAATACAGGCATTCTGCATGCAGGCCAATTGACAGATCATGCAAATAAAACGGATACAGATTTTTTGATAATGGATAAGTATTTGAAAAATAACGGATAAGTAAGCAGTTCCAGGCTGGCATGCAGGGTGCACCACTCATTGCATCTTTCATCAACCGTGAGGAACTGAAAAATGACCGACATGAATAAAGAAGCGATTTCCGTACTCAACGACCTGATCGAAACCAGCAAGGACGGTCAGGCCGGGTTCAAGACTTGCGCTGAAGACATCAAGCACCCTGAACTCAAAAACCTGTTCATCGCGCGTTCCGCCGATTGTGCTACGGCCGCTACGGAACTGCAGTCCGCCGTGCGTTCGATGGGCGGCGATCCGCAAACCTCCACCAGTGTCCGCGGTGACTTGCACCGTCGCTGGGTCGACGTGAAGTCGATGTTCACCGGCAAGGGCGAGGAGGCCGTACTCAATGAAGCCGAGCGTGGTGAAGACCATGCGTTGAAGGCTTACCGGGACGCCATGGAGAAAATCAACAAGCACAACCTGGTGGGCATTCGTGACCTGGTTGAGCGCCAGTACCACGGCGTGCAACGCAATCACGATCAGGTCAAGGCCCTGCGTAACCAGGCGCGTGCGCGTTCGTAATGTCTGGTTGAAACAACTGTGGGAGCGGGCTTGCTCGCGAAGGCGGCGTATCAGTCACCATTGATAGTGACTGATACG